>JBGOYQ010000001.1:0-18022 GCA_041479735.1 Anaerolineae bacterium
TCCGATCGCCAGGCCCGCCACGGCCAGCGCGCCCCCGAGAACCAGCCAATCCCGCACCGTCATGCGGAAGGTGTCCATCACGCGGGTGCGCCCCTGGAAGCCTCTCGATTGCATCGCCAGGTAGACCTCGTTGCTCAGCGAGAAAGACTTGCCTAACAACGTCCCCGCACTGGCCGCCAGCAGCCGACTCTCGCCGGCGCGGGTGAGGCGCCTGACGACGCGACTCCGGCGAGATAGCAGCATGCTCTCCAACGTTTGCAGCAGCAAGTATAGGTAGCGGTAAGTCATTCCCAGGATGAGTATGAAGCCCTCAGGGACCAGCAGGACGCTCAGCCCCTTGAGGAGCAGGTTCCAGCGCGTGGTCATCACCAGCAGTATGCCAAACGAAACGGAGGTGCTGACCCTTGCGAGCAAGAATAGCGTGGTCAGCGCGCCGGTGCGCGTGATGACCCATCCGAACGGGAAGGTGACGAGCGCCGGGCCGGGGGTCAGGAATAGGGCCGGCAGGGCAATGATGCCGGTGAAGAAGGGCATGAAGATCCACACCCGCTTGAGGAAGAAGTCCATCGGAATGAGGGATGAGGCGGACAGGATCACCGCCAGGACATATAGCCCGGCGATGACCAAAAGGTCCCTGGACAGACTTACAGCCAAGAGCAGCGCCAGGGTGGCCAGGATCTTGGCCCGCGGGTCCACACCCTGCAGCAGCCCCGGCCGGCGCGATACCTCATCGGCAAAAAGGGACTGGTCGAGGGCATGGGTGACCTCGGCCAGCGTGCTCTCGAGGGCCCGCCGCCGCGGTCGTCGGCCGGCGGGTGCAGCGGTTGAGGCGCTCACTCCTTGACCTTGCCCGACCATCGTCGACGCGAAGAGACCAACGTCGCAAACAACCAGACACACAGACCCACGAGCAAGATCCCCAGGGCAGCCGACAGCAGGTAGCCCAGCGCGGCGTTTCCGAGGCTGCGGACGTCATAACCGGCCATCGGGGCGCCCCACAGGTTTTCCAACTGGCGCAGCCCGGCGGGGATGAACGCCATTCCCCGTAGGGTCAACTGCCCCGCGTTCCACTCGCCCCAGGCAGTCCCGGGCGCCAGCAGCCCGAGCGGGGTGGCTACGACCAGGACCGCCAGCCCGACCCACAGCCCTCGCAGACGGCCGATGCCGGCAGCTGCATCCTGACTGCTGGCGCCGCCCGCGAAGAGCAAGACCGGCTGATGGGCTCGTTGCAGGTAAGCGACGACCAATGCCGTCAACCCTCCCTCGACTAACGAGGCGACCAGGGCGTGGGGAACAACCATGGCAGGGATCGATACCGCCAACGGGTAGGGCGCATACAACGGGACGCCGCCCGGGGTATGGAAGAGCAGCGGCTGGAGTCCGAACTCCACCCCGGCGACCAACGCGGCCAACGTCAGCCCGGACCAGCCGGCGATCAGGCCGGCGACGACTCGGCGAGGGGATTCGACCGGGCGATGGCCGGCGATCCACCGGTACACGGCAAAGCCGACGTACGGGAGCACAACGGCCATGTTGAAGCTGTTGGCCCCGATGGCCAGCAGACCCCCATCCCCAAAGAAGAACGCCTGGATGATCAGGGCGACCGACACAGCCAGGCAGGCGATCTCCGGCCCGAGGATGATGGCGGCTAACACGCCGCCCACGGCATGGCCGGTCGTTCCACCCGGCAGAGGGACATTGAACATCATGATGACGAAGGAGAATGCGGCCAGCAGCGCGATGAGCGGGATGCCGCGGGCCTCCATCCGGTCGCGGAGCCTGCGCAGCCCCACCGCCCAGAATGGCAGGACGAGCACAAACATCACGAGCGAGGTAATCGGGCTGAGGTAGCCGTCCGGGATATGCATCGCCGTCGTGCCAAGCCAGGCAGCGAACACGAGGCAATACACCAGCCAGCCACGCGGCTGGCCGCGAGGACGACCGGCTTCCGGCAGGCGCGGGGCGGTGTCAGATATCGTCATCGGCTGCGAGCAGCGAGTCCTGACGAGACGGCCAGCCTCGGCCGGCTTCTATCGTTGACGCGGCCGCCGAGTCGACTGCAAATCCCAAGGGTCTCAGCAGCCCCCGGCGCGATCGCCTGTCGGGCACTAACTCAGGCCTTGGCTGCACATCGGTCGCAAAGCCCAACCAACGTCAGGTGTCCGACATCCAGGCTGAACCCGGAAGTGCGCTTCAACGCGGCGGCCAGGCGCTGCACCGAGTCCGACCCGATCTCCTGGATGTCGTCGCACGAGCGGCAGATCAGGTGTCCGTGCGGATGGCTGGGGTCATGAAGTCCGTACCGCACCAGATCGGAACCGTTCGGTAGCAGGTCGATCAGTCCGGCGCGATGGAGGGTGTCCAACGCCCGGTACACGGTCGCCAGGTTCAAGCCAGGCAGGCGCCGGCGCGCCTGGTCGAACACCTGCTGGGCCGTCTGGTGGCCACCGTTGTGTGACACCGCCTCCAGGATGACGCCGCGTTGAGGGGTGACCCGGAAACCGGCCTGCCGCAATTCCTGCACCAACCGCGGGCCGCACGACATACGCAATCCCTCGTACCTGCAAAGACTTGCATCTAGGTTACCATCCGCCCTGGGCCAAGTCAAGCGTCTGATCGCCTGCCCCCTCGGCCCGGCAAGCCCGGGTCTTGCCTGCTCCGAGTCTGTGGACAATGGCGGCTCCTCTTAGGGTTTCGGAGAGCACTCTACACACGCCTGTCATTCTTCCGCAACTTGCTGGGCATCTCGCCTGCTGCCGGCTCCGGTCCCCAAACCAAAACGCCGCGCGGTGGCGTATAACAAGACAGAATGGATAAACTTAGGGTAAACTGGCTAGGGTAATAACCCCGTGCCGACCGACCAGGGCGGCCCTGCCGCCCGGTCCAGCTTCTCCGGACCAAACCACCCGGTTCAAGGAACCGCACTCCATGGCTAAGCTTCGAGTCCAATGCATGACCTGCGCCCGGGTCCCTACAAGCCACGGCGAGTACCAGCTATGCCTGTACGGCAACACCCAGGACAGCAAGGAGCACCTTGCCCTCGTCATGGGCGCGGTCGCCGGGGAGGATGACGTCCTTGTTCGCGTCCATTCCGAGTGCTTCACGGGCGACGTGCTCGGCAGCCTGCGCTGTGACTGCGGCGAACAGCTCGACCGTTCCCTCGAGATGGTTGCTGGCGAAGGGCAAGGCGTCATCGTCTACTTGCGGCAGGAAGGCCGCGGCATCGGCTTGCTCGATAAGCTGCGGGCTTACAACTTGCAGGATGGAGGCCTCGACACCGTCGACGCCAACCTGGTCCTGGGACACCAGGCGGACGAGCGCGACTACAGTGCCGCGGCCGCCATCCTCGAGGATCTGCAGGTCCGGTCGGTGCGCCTGCTGACCAACAACCCGAGCAAGATCGACGGCCTGCGCTCGCTCGGCGTCGATGTGCGGGCGCGCGTCGCCTTGCCGCCGTCGGTGACGGCCGAGAACGCCGGCTACCTGCACGCCAAGGCCGATCGCATGAACCATTGGCTGGCGATCGAGCCCGCGGCCGAGCCGATCCCGGTCACCTCCCGTCGGGACGGCCATGACCACCGCGTTCGATAGCCTGCTCGAGGAAATCGCGCGCCCACCCCTCCCCGCCGACCGGCCCTGGATCACCCTGGCCTTCGCCCAGAGTCTTGACGGCAGCATTGCTGCCTCCACCCGAGAACGGCTGTCGCTCAGCGGCGATGAATCGCTGACCCTCACCCACCGCCTGCGAGCGGCGCACGACGCCATCCTGGTCGGCGTGGGAACGGTCCTGGCCGACGATCCACGCCTGACTGTTCGGCTGGCGCCAGGCCTCCAGCCGCAGCCGATCGTGCTCGACAGCCAATTGCGCACGCCACCACAAGCAGCGATACTGCAACATCCTCACTCGGTCTGGCTCGTCGCCGGCCCCGACGCGCCGGCCGAGAGCGCCGAGACGTTGCGTCGGGCGGGCGCCGTGATCCTGACCATCCCCCTGAGTCCATCCAACCGCATCGACCTTCCGGCCCTGTTGGCCAGCCTCCGCCAGCGGGGTGTCCAGCGAGTCATGGTCGAGGGCGGTGCAGCCGTCCTCTCCGCCCTGGTGTCCGACCGCCTCGTCGACCTGCTCGTGCTGACGATCGCGCCCGTGATCATCGGCGGGCTGAGGCCCTTTCAGGCGAAGGACTCGCACCCTTTGACGCTCATGCCCCACCCGTGCTGGGCCCAGGCCGGAAACGACATGGTCGTCTGGGGTTCGCCGGAATGGGCGCGGACATGACTCGGCGTAATCTCATCTTCGCGGCCCCCCGGCAGATTACCCTCCGTGACGCCCAGGTGCCGGAACCCGGCGAGGGGCAGGTGCTCGTGGCCGCACGGCTGTCGGCCATCAGCGCCGGCACTGAGATGCTGGTTTACCGCGGCCAGGCGCCGGCCGACCTTCCGGCTGACGCGACCATCCCCGGCCTTTCGGGCAGCTTAGCTTACCCGCTGCCGTACGGTTACTCGCTGGTGGGCGAGGTCGTTGGCCTCGGACAGGGCATACCCGAAAGCTGGCTTGGGCGGCGCGCCTTCGCCTTCCATCCGCACGACAGCCATTTCACCTCCCGGCCGGATGAGCTGACCCTCCTGCCCGACTCGCTCACTGACGACGACGCCGCATTCTTGCCCAACCTGGAAACCGCCGTCGGCCTGGTTCACGATGGCCGCCCATTAGCCGGCGAGCGTGTGGCGGTCATCGGGCAGGGGATCGTCGGGCTCCTTACGACCAGCCTGCTAGCGCGCTTTCCGCTGGAGAGTCTGATCACCTTCGACCGCTACCCACTAAGGCGCCAGGCGTCTCTCGACTCCGGCGCCAATGCCAGCCTCGATCCCGCCGCGGAAATCCCTGCAGATCTCAAGCCCGGCGCCAAAGCCTCCGGGGCCGATCTGGTCTTCGAGTTGTCGGGGTCGCCGGAAGGCCTCGACCTGGCCATCGCGCTCACCGGATTCAGCGGACGGATCGTCATCGGCTCGTGGTACGGGACCAAACCCGCCAGCCTGGACCTGGGCGGGCGGTTCCATCGCAGCCGCATTCGGCTGATCGCCAGCCAAGTCAGCACGATCGATCCGACGTTGAGCGGGCGGTGGACGAAGCCGCGGCGTCTCGGTTTCGCGTTGATCCTGCTGGCAGAGCTCCGCCCGTCGCGCTTCATCACGCAGCGATTCCCTCTGGACGATGCCGACCGGGCCTATCGACTCCTGGACGAGTGTCCCGAGACAGCCATCCAGGTCGTATTGGACTACCCAGGCCGGTCCGGGCCCACGACCGCTCACGCGCGGGGACGCAAGGCTTCCGCGGGAGCGCGGCGGTGACCTATACACTTTGCGTGCGCCGCGAGTTTATTGCCCAGCACCATCTGATCGGTGGCGACTGGGGCGCCGAAACCTTGCCTCATTCCCACCCTTACTGCCTGGAACTCGAGCTTGCCGGCCCTGATCTCGATCCGCACGGTTACCTGGTCGACATCGTCGAGGTCGAACGAGTCCTGGATGCCGAGGTCGCCCGCTACCGCGATCGCTCACTGAATGATCTGCCGAGCTTCGCCGGCCTCAACCCGAGCCTCGAGCATTTCGCCCGCATCCTATGCATGTCGATCTCCGGGCAGCTGCACGTCCCGCATCTGACGGGCGTGCGCGTCCGCCTGTGGGAAAGCGAAGACGCCTGGGCCGCATTCGAGCGGGGGATGTGATGCGCCTTGGCTTGGTGATCTACGGCAGCCTGGAGACGATGACTGGCGGCTATCTTTACGACCGCAAGCTGGTCGAACACCTCCGCCAAAGTGGCGACACGGTTCAGGTCTTCAGCTTGCCGTGGCGAGGCTACGCGCGCGACCTAACGGACTCTCCCATCTCGGGCTGGATCGACGGCTTGACCGCGGCACGGCCCGACCTGCTCCTAGAGGATGAGCTCATCCACCCGTCGCTCGTCAGGGTCAACCGGCACATACGGCGCCGGACGGGCCTGCCGATCCTCTCGATCGTCCATCACCTGCGCTCGAGCGAACCCTGGCCCCGTCTTTCCAAGATCCTCTACCGTCGCGTGGAGAGACAGTATCTGCGCGGCGTCGACGGTTGGATCTGCAACAGCCGCGCCACGCTGACTGCGGTCCGGGAGCTGGCAGGGGATGACCGCCCGTCTGTCGTCGCGCCACCGGCTGGAGATCGCCTCGGACCAGGGCTGTCCGCCGAAGCCATCGCGGCTCGAGCCCGCCGGGCCGGACCCCTTCGAATCGTTTTCGTCGGTAGCCTGACACCGCGTAAGGGGCTGCACACCTTGCTGGCGGCGCTGTCGGAAGTCCCGCCGGAGTCCTGGACGCTGACGGTGATCGGCGGCGACCGATGGGATCCGGCCTATGCCAGCCGCATTCGTCAGAGGATTGCCGGCTCGTCGGGGCTTGAGCGCGTCCAGCTGCTCGGCGAGATCGGCGATTCCGAGCTTGCCGCTCGCCTGGCGTCGAGCGATCTCCTGGCCGTCCCTTCGGCTTACGAGGGGTTTGGCATCGCTTACCTGGAGGGCATGGCCTTCGGCCTCCCGGCCATCGCCTCCTCAGCCGGAGGCGCAGGCGATCTCGTGCGCGATGGCGAGACCGGCTTCCTCGTCGACCCGGACGATATCGCCGGCTTGGCGCGGGTGATATCCACATTGGCCGCAGACCGCGGGGCTCTGGCGCGCATGGGCCTGGCGGCCCGGCGCCGCTTTGAAACCCAGCCCGGATGGGCGGCCAGCTCGGCTCAGATCCGCAGCTTCCTCACCAACTCGGCCTTCCGCGCCTCCGAGGCGCAGAAGCTCTATTCCGTACGCAACCCTGGAGGGGTTCCATGAAGCACTCGACCTTGAGACCCATCATCCTGATCCTCGGCCTGATCACCGCCATCGTGCACCTGGTGGTCCTGAATATCTTCTTCATCCAGGACCTCGGCCGCCCCGACCTGCTGTTCACCTTGAATGGCCTCGGCTATCTCGCCCTCACGGCGGTCTATTACTTCCAGTTCACCTTCCTTGCCAGGGTGCAACGCCTGGTTCCGTGGGCGTTCATCGCCTTCGCCGCCATCACGATCCTGGCCTGGTACTTCATGAACGGCCTGCGATCGCCGTTGGGCTGGCTGACCAAGCTGGATGAGCTCGTGCTGATCATCGTCCTCTTCCTGGACATGCAGGCGTCCCGCTAGCCAGGGCTGGGCCTCGGCAAGGCCGACTAGCATGTTGCCGAAGACCCCTATTCCACCTCACCCCCCGGACCCCCTCTCCGCAGCCAGCAGGTGTCAACATGCAGGACCGTGGCGGAGAGGGGGTAGAGGATTTGGGAGACGGGGGCCATGGCCCCCGTCTCCCAAGGATACCCTCCCCTCCCCCTGCAGGTTTCCGAGGGGTTGAGGTCCGGCTTGTGCAGGGGGAGGGGTCAGGGATGGGGGCTCCGATGCGCGAAGCCTTTTTCCGCAAGCGCCAGGGATCAGCATGACCGTTCCGCGACGGTACAGCTTCACGCGATATCTGGCGGCCAAGCGGCCGATCGATGACCGCGCTCTCAACCGCCCGGTGTGGGGGGCGATGGTCGACTCGCTGCGCGACCGGGGCGCACACGAGCCGGTCCAGATCATCGAGCTGGGCGCAGGCATCGGCACGATGGTGGAACGCGCCTGGGAATGGGGATTAGCGCCGCGGGCCGAGTACACGGCCGTCGATTCGAATGCGTCCTATCTGCGCGCCGCCCGGCGGCGTCTCTCCAGCTGGGCCAGGCGCAGCGGCATCGACAGGCCCGACGGCGCGGCCGGCCGCCAGCAGTTCCACACGTCGACGGCGGATTGGTCGCTCGACCTTCGCCATGCCGACGCGTTCGAGTTCGTCCGCCGCGTGCGGCGCCGATGGGATTTGATCCTCGGCCACGCGTTCGTCGACCTGATCGACCTTCACAGCGGCCTGCCGCGGCTTTTCTCCGCCCTGCGACCGGGCGGGCTGTTCTACTTCAGCCTGGCCTTCGACGGGGCGACCATCCTCGAGCCGCTGATCGATCGCCTGCTCGATCCGCAGATCGAGCGGATGTACCACCAAACCATGGACCGCCGCACGGCAGACGGCCGACCGTCCGGCGACAGCCAGACGGGCCGACACCTTCCCGCCGCCATCGAGGCTGCAGGCGGCGAGGTCGTCCAGATGGGCGCCTCAGACTGGGTCGTCGGCTCTCACCGACGCACGTATCCGGGAGACGAGGCCTATTTCCTTCACTTCATCATTCGCACCATCACCAAGGCTCTGCGATCGGCCCCCGAGATACCCCCGCCTCAACTCAGCCGATGGGCGCAGGCGCGTCACCGGCAGATCGAACGCAGCGAGCTGACGTACATCGCACACCAATTGGATGTCTTGGGGAGAATGCGCTAGGCGGATCGACCTGGGCGTTCTCGCCGGACGCCGCCCCTGGCTAGCCACCAACCCAGGATCAGCCCTGCCCCGCCAAACGCCAGATCACGGGCGCGAATCAGCAACCCCAGGCTGAGTCCCTCTGCCCTAGAATGCCCGAGCGCGGTCAACGCCAGGATCTGGCTGGCCTCTAACGCGCCCAGGCCGCCAGGGACCGGGACTAGAAAGGCCACTCGGGAAGCGGTCAGCACCCCGATCGTTTCGAGCGGGGTCAACCGCAAGTCGAGGAATCGAAGCATCAGCGCCAGCTCCGCCAGGATTGCCAGCCAACTGGCCAGTGAGAACCCCATCGCCAGGATGATGTCGCGCGGCCGGCGCGCGCAGAAGTCGACGATCTGGGCCTCCATCGCCTCGACCGCCGTCTGCAGGCGCATGAAACCTCTTGCCGACTTGAGCCGTTCAGGCAGCCGTCGCAAGACCTCCGTCACGGGCGTGACGCCCCGCCAGGCGGCCGCCAAGAAGATCAAGGGTATCGCCAGGAGGGCAGCCGCCAGGGCGGTCAGGGCAACTTCAGCCGACGCCGGAATCAGCTTCAGCCGGAGCGACACGACCACACCGAACATCAGGAAGGTGGCGTTGCCCAGCAAATCGATCGCCCGATCGAGCGCCACCGAGGCAGCCGCCACCGGTCCGGGAACCGATTCGCGCCTATGCACCAGGCTGGCCTGCAACGGCTCGCCTCCGAACTGCGTGCCCGGGGTGAAATAGCTGATTCCGAATCCCGCCAATCGGTAGGCGACCAGTGCCGGAAACGAGACCGATTCGCCCTGCGCACGCAGGATGACCCACCATCGTCCGGTGAAGACCGACACGACCAGCAAGTTCACGAGGAGGATCACCGCCAACTGCGCCGCGCTCAGCCTGCCCAGCGTCTGCACGATGTCGGGGTACGGCACGCCGCGCAGCGCCCACCACAGCACGATGCCGATGACCCCCCACAGCACGAGGCGCAATCCCCACGAGCGCCGGCTCACCGTGACCGCCTCACCCTGGCCCACCCGCGCGACTGCGGAAGATCCGGTCTTCCGGCTGCCACACGGACACCGCACCGGTCCCCAGGATCAGTATCCCCACGACCGAGATCAAGGCGGCCGCCCGAATGGGCGACACGCCGAGGCCGATCGACGCCAAGCCCAAGGGGAAGAGGCACATCAGGGCCGCCGTCCTCCCGGCTGCCCCGACGGCCAGCAAGATCCCCGTCACCCCTTGGAGAATCGCAAAGACCATCCGCGCCGTCACAGACCACTGCGAGCCCATAGCAGAGGGCTCGATCCATCCGATCGTGTTCGGGACCAGCGCCACCGCGGCGGTCAGCCGCAGACCTATGGGTAGCCAACGCAGGCAGACTTCCTTCGCCCCCCGCCGTAGCGCTTGATAGCCGAGCGAGTGCGGATCGACGACCCCGCTGACGACCAGCCAATCTCGGCCGAAGCTGGCGGCGAAGGGGACGGCGAACAAGCTGCCGGCCAGGTTGCCGAGCACCGGTGTCATGATCGGCCAGAGCATGGCGCTCATGTAGCCCATCGTCAATCCGGCAATTAGGCGCCGGCTGACGCTTTCGGGCAGCGGGCGCGTCGGCCGGCCGGCGCGGTTCAAGATCCACGCGCCCCCGACGAAGGCGTAGCGCGCAAGGCCAAAGGGCAGGAACCAGGGCGATAGGTGCCCGAAGTGGATCGCCAGCCCCACTCCGGCCAGGAGGCCCAGGGCGTCGTATTCGAGGTCGAGGGCTTCACCCAACATCGTCGCGTGGTGGCTGATGCGCGCCAGGTAGCCGTCGAAGTAATCCGAGACATCCGCCAACGTGTACAGCACGGCCGGTGCCCAGGCCAACCACCCGACCGGTTTGGGAACGAACAGGAAGCCGATCATCAGACTGAGCAGCAGACCGCGGAAGAGGGTCAGCAGGTTGCCGGGACCGAGCGTCGACAAGATCGTCGATTCACCTTGGCGGTGGTTGTCTGTCAGCCGTCGATTGATGAAGCAGAGTTGGTAGAGGAGCGCCGCGGCGACACCGAGCGCCCAGCGTGCGGCAACCGGTGGGGTCCACGGCTGCGACAGGCCGGCCAAACCCAGCACCACCACGCCGGCATCCAGACCGGCAAGGGCGAACCAACGTCGCCGCAGCCCTGCCGGCAGATGGGAAGCCGTCGTCAGATGCGTCACGTGGGGATTCCGAGGATTCAGTCCGGCCTACGACGCACGGTTACTATATTATGACGCTCGAGGCAGTACGTGCTTCCTCAATCCGGCACCCGTGGGCGCCGGCTTCGCGTCAGACCGGCGCGATCCGGAACGTCCACTTGCCGGACTGGCCGCCAGCTCGAGCGCCTTGGTGATGTCGCGACCCTCGTCCGAGGAGGAGTACGCCTGCGGCCTTGAGATTGGATGGGCCAGCATACCTCTTGCCCTCTTGGGCCGACCGCCGAGCGGCATCTTGGCGAGATCGGATAGCCGTCGTGGTGGCGAGAGCCTGCGGCCGGCCCACGCGCCCCAGTCTCCTCGCGACGCGGGGGCGCCTCCCGGTGCGAGGGGCAAGCCCGCGCCAGCCCTGGCGGAATCATGCTGGCCTGTCCCGGCACTTCACCGAATTCCATACACCGCATTTGCCGGGTCCGCCTCCTGGCGCAGCGAAACGGGCCGCGGCGTTGATGTCGGGCTGCCGTCGGTGAGCGCGATGTGCGTGAGATAAGGAAGGGCAAAAGGGCCCTTCCGGGGGACCTCGGCCCGCCCATGGGAGATCGGACAGGCGCTGGAGACCGACTTCTCCGAGGGTAATCCCCTAAGGATGACTTTCCGAAAGAATGGGTGACTTTCCCCACTGGCTCCAATTGGAGCGAAAAAGGCACTATTGGAGGGAATTCCCCCATGGGAGTTCCGCCAGGAGGTCAGCCTAGGGTATGAGGGGACCCGCTCCTCTTGATTTGACGTCCCTGCGCATCCTGGCCGCCACCCAGGGTCTGTGGGGCGAGCGCATTGCCGCCAACGTCGTTGCCAACGCTCCGCCCGGCTGGCGTGTGCAGGCCTGGAGCGCTCCGCGCGTCATCCCCCCGGTCGTCGACGACCCGGCGGAATTCCTGCCCCCCAACCTGCCCCCGGTGGACCTGATCCTTGCGCTGGGCGAGGTCCCCGGCTTCGCGCAACTCATCCCCGACCTGGCCCGTCTGACGGGCGCTGGCGCCGTGATCGCCCCGGTCGATCGCAACGAATCGCTCCCCGACGGCCTGGCGACACAGCTCGAGCAGTGGCTGGCAGACCTGCACGTCGTCGTGGTCTTCCCCAAGCCATTCTGTTCGCTGGCCGAACATAGCTACAACCGGACGCCGCTGGTCAATGGTTACGACGATCCGATCATCCGCGCTTTCGCCGCCCACTTTGGGCGGCCCCATTTCCACGTCCGTGTCGAGCAAGGTCGTATCGCCCAGGTCGTCGTTCAACGCGATTCGGCCTGCGGCTGCGCCCGGCATGTCGCCGAAGGGCTGGTGGGCACGCCAGTTGATGAGGCGGTCGAGAAGGCCGGCCTGCTCCACCACCATTTCCCCTGCCTGGCGAGCATGAACAAGGACCCCGACTATCGCGACACGCTGATGCACGTCTCCGGCGACTACGTTCGCGATGCGATCAAGGAAGAGATACGCCTGCACCTGGCGCCCGTCCCCTACCTGCGTCCGGGCGGGCGCGTCGATCAGGAAATAACCTAGGAGCAGCTCGCGATGGAAAAACTCGTCCTGACCATCCCCAGTCTGTATGCCGACCACCACACCACGGCCGTCCGACAGATCTTGCAATCGGTCCCCGGCGTATCCGACGTCATCGTCAGCTCGGCGTACCACCAGGTGGCGATGAGCCTGGATCCGGCCAAGACCTCGGCCGAGGCGATCACCCGTAGCCTGGCCGACCAGGGATATGTGGCAGGCGAGGCCGAGCCGGTTTATCCGCCCAGCTTGTCCGACCGTTCGACGCGCCACACGGCGACGATCGCCGGCACGGGGACGGCGCTGGCGTTCGCCGAGCGCACGCTGGTGTCCGAAGGCCGGGCCCTCTGGCCGTGTCCCGGGTTCGATCCGCGCACACCGCACTCGGTGGCTTGAAGCAACTCAGGTAGCGAACGACTTCAAAGGAGAGAGAGCGATGCCCGAGGAAAGGAAGAAGAAAGGCCGCACCCCTGAACAGCGCTCGATCGACCCGGCGGCGCAGGCGATGCTGATCCGCGCCGAGGAACTCGGCCTGGAGACTGCCTTCAGCCGGGCAGAGCAGATGGCACCCTGCCCGATCGGCGCCGACGGCTCGTGCTGCCGGATGTGCTTCATGGGGCCGTGTCGGCTGGTCAAGGACGGCCAGACCGGTGTGTGCGGCGCCACCATTGAAACTATCACCGCTCGCAGCTTCGCTCGGGCCGTGGCGGCTGGTTCGGCCGCGCACTCCGATCACGGGCGCGACCTGGCTTTCACGCTGAAGGCGGTCGCCTTGGGCGAGGCCCCCGGCTATAAGATCCGCGATCCGTTCAAGCTCAAGCGTGTCGCCCAGGGATTCAAGATCAAGACCGAAGGCCGGCCGGTGGAAGACGTCGCCTCAGACCTGGCCGACCTTTTCATCGCCCAGTTCGGCCAGCAGAAGGGCGAGGTCTGCATGGTCGATCGCGCCCCCGAGAAGCGCAAGAAGATCTGGCGCGACCTCAAACTGGCGCCGCGCGGCATCGACCGCGAGATCGTCGACATCCTTCACCGCACCCACATGGGCGATGACCAAGATCCGGAGCACCTGCTGCATCAGGCGATGCGCGCCGCCATGGGCGACGGTTGGGGCGGTTCGATGATCGCCACCGACATCTCCGATATCCTGTTCGGTACGCCCAGCCCGCTGGTCTCGCAGGTCAATCTGGGTGTGCTGCGGCAAGACGAGGTCAACATCGTCGTCCACGGCCACGAGCCGACGCTGTCGGAGATGATCCTGGCCGCCACGACCGATCCCGAACTGCTGGCCTACGCCGAATCCAAGGGCGCCAAGGGAATCAACCTGTGCGGCATCTGCTGCACCAGTAACGAGACGCTCGTCCGCCAGGGCGTTCCATCGGCCGGCAACTTCCTACACCAGGAGCTGGCAATCATCACCGGCGCCGTCGAGGCCATGGTCGTCGACGTGCAGTGCATCATGCAGGCGCTGCCGTCGCTGGCGCAGAAGTTCCACACCCTGGTTATCACCACCTCCCCCAAGGTGAAGATCACGGGCGCGACCCATATCGAGTTTGAGGAAGACCGCGCTCCCGAAATCGCCAAGGAGATCGTCCGCCGGGCGATCGACAACTACCCCAACCGGGGCGAGGTCCATATCCCGGACGTCTCGTCGGACGTCGTGCCCGGGTTCTCGCACGAGTACATCAATTACATGCTGGGCGGATCGTACCGATCGTCCTTCCGCCCGCTCAACGACGCCATCATGTCCGGCCGCATCCGCGGCGTGGTGGCCGACGTCGGCTGCAACAACCCGCGCACGACCCAGGATGCCACCCACGACTACCTGGCGCGCGAGCTGCTCAAGCGGGACATCTTGCTGGTCGAGACCGGCTGCGGGGCGATCGCCAGCGGCAAGTACGGCTACCTGCTAGGCGAGGCCGCCATGGAGTGGGCCGGGCCGGGGCTACGCGAGGTATGCGAGGCGACCGGCATGCCGCCGGTGCTGCACATGGGCTCGTGCGTCGACAATAGCCGCATCCTGACCGTGCTGACGCAGATGGTCAATGAGGGCGGTCTGGGCGACGACATCAGCGACATCCCGGCCGTCGGCATTGCACCGGAGTGGATGAGCGAGAAGGCGCTGGCGATTGCCTCGTACTGCGCCGCCTCGGGCGCCTATGTGATCATGGGCATCAAGAACCCGGTCGAGGGCAGCCAGTTCGTCACCGACATGCTCAGCAAAGGCTGGGAGCAGACGGTCGGCGGCAAGATCGAATTCGTGGTCGAGCCGGAGGAGATGGTTCGCCGCATCCTCGAGCACATCGACAATAAGCGCGCTGCCCTGAAGCTGCCGGCCTGGGAGCCGGACCGGTTCGGTCGCAGCGGCGACTGGCGCATGGCGGAGCTCGAACTGCTCGCCCCGGAAGAGCGGGCCGAAGCGCTGTACGGTCAAACGGTTGCCAAGTGAGGAGCTGAGACATGTCGCGTTACATTGCCACCCGGGCGATCCGAGGCGCAAACGGCATCGTGCATGAGGCCGAGCTGATGCTCGACCGGGCCCTGGAGGAAAAAGGGCCCGACACGCCCGTCGCCTTCCCCAACACCGCCTACTACCTGCCGATGATCCTGGGCATGACCGGCTCGGAAGTGACACAGATCGGACAGCTCAAGTCGGTAATGAAGCAGGCCCGCGGCCTGCTCCACCCGGTACCGCCCGACCGGCGCTGGACCCCCTATCTGGGCGAAACGCTCGACAGCGGCATGGCGACCCTGCTGGCCGAAGAGGTCATCATGGCGCTGCGCTTCGTGTATGGCATGCAGCCGGAGGTGCTTCCCGGTTTCCATCTGGCCGGCGGGACCGCCTTCACCAGCCCGGATGGCACCAAGGGCAACGGCGACAACCACCTGAACGGGCCCATCGACGACATCCAGCTCCGCTCGTGGGGCATCCAGCTGGTCGACGGCCGCATGCCGGGCTTCGCCGCCATCGTCGGCGCCGCCAAGTCGAATGCGGTGGCGGTCAAGATCGTCCGCGAGCTGCAGCGGCGCAATATCCTGACCTTCCTGACCGGCAACGTCAACGGCCGGAGCATCATCCACCAGCTTCAGGAAGAGGGCGTCGAGCTGGGCTACGATACGTACACCGTCCCGTTCGGCACCGACACCATTTCGGCCATCTATGCCCTCGGCTTCGCCGTCCGCTCGGCGCTGACCTTCGGCGGGATGAAGGGCGGCCAAGCTCGCGACATCCTGGTCTACAACAAGAACCGCGTCTTCGCCTTCGTGCTCGCCCTGGGCGAGGTCGATGACCTGAAGTACGCCACCGCCGCCGGCGCCATCAACTTCGGCTTCCCGGTCGTGGCCGACACCATCATCCCCGAGATCCTGCCCACCGGCGTCACGACCTACGAACACGTCGTCTCGATGCCGTTCAACGAGATCCCCGGCAAGGACGATCTGGAGCGGGCCGAGAAGCTGGTTCAGAAGTGCATCGAGGTGCGCGGCGTCAAGGTCCGCGTCACCGACGTGCCCATCCCGGTCCCCTATGGCTCCGCCTTCGAGGGCGAGGTCGTCCGCAAGAACGACATGCGCGTCGAGTTCGGCGGCAAGAGGAGCCGGGCCTTCGAGTATCTGTACATGGGCGAGCTGGATGAGGTCGAGGACGGCAAGATCGAGATCGTCGGTCCGACCTTCGAAGACGCCGAAGACCAGGCCGCCATGGACCTGGGCATCCTGGTCCGCGTCGCCGGGCGCAAGATGGAGAGAGATTTCGAGCCCGTCCTCGAGCGTCAGGTCCACTACTTCATCAACGTCGCCTCCGGCATCCAGCACATCGGCCAGCGCGACATCGCCTGGATCCGCATCTCCAAGACCGACTTCGAGCGGGACTTCCGCCTGCGGCACTTCGGCGACATCCTGCACGCCCGTCTGCACGCCGACTTTGGCGCCATCGTGGACAAGGTGCAGGTGACTTTGTACACCGAAGAGGGCACAGTCAACGAGTTGCTGGAAGAGGCGCGGGTCGCTTACCGCGAGCGCAACGAGCGCATCGCCAACCTCACCGATGAGAGCGTGGACATCTTTTACTCCTGCACCCTCTGCCAGAGCTTTGCCCCCAACCACGTCTGCGTCATCAACCCGGAGCGGGTGGGCCTCTGCGGGGCCTACAACTGGCTGGACTGCAAAGCCAGCTTCGAGATCAACCCCACCGGCCCCAACCAGCCCATCACCAAGGGGCTCTGCCTGGACCCCGTCAAGGGCGAGTGGGAGGGGCCCAACCAATTCGTCTACCAGCACTCTAACCAGTCCGTAGAGCGGATGACCATCTACTCGGTGATGGATGCGCCCATGACCTCGTGCGGCTGCTTTGAATGCATCATGGTCATCATCCCCGAGGCCAACGGCGTCATGGTGGTGAGCCGTGAGGATCCCAGCATGACTCCCTGCGGCATGACCTTCTCCACCCTGGCCGGCACAGCCGGTGGCGGCTTGCAGAACCCCGGCATGATGGGCCACGGCAAGTACTACCTGACCAGCAAGAAGTTCCTCCTGGCCGACGGCGGCTTCAAGCGGGTGGTCTGGATGTCCAGCAACCTCAAGGAGGCCATGGCCGAGGAACTGAAGGCCGTCTGCGAGCACGAGGGCGATCCCGACCTTCTGGACAAGATCGCCGACGAGCGGGTGGCCACCACCGTGGAAGAGTTGTTGCCCTTCCTGGAGGAGAAAGGCCATCCGGCCCTGACCATGCCGCCGATGTTCTAGGACGATAGTAGACAAGTAGCAAGTAGACAAGTAGGAAGTCCTTGTCTACTGGCTACTCCTTCCTGGTCTACTGGTTTACTTGCCTGCTTGCTACTACCCCGAGGGCTGAATGGACGACAAGCTCGTGGGCGAGGTGATGCACAAGGGCACGGTCACCTGCTCGCCCGATACTTCACTACAAGAAGTGGTACGCATCCTCTCGGACGCAGACGTGCGCGCCATCGTCGTGGTGGGAGCCGATTACTCCGCCCAGGGCATCATCTCGCACATGGACATCATGGCCCACTACGGCGAGAACCTGGCGGAGCGCCACGCCACGGACGTGATGACGCGGGAGATTGTCAGCGTCACCCCTCAGACGCCCCTGGCCGAGGCGGTGAGGCTCATGGTGGAGCGCCGTATCCATCGCCTGCTCGTCGCCGAGGCCACGAGCAGCGGCCTCATGCCCGTGGGCATCCTCTCCACTACCGACGTGATCCGGGACATCCGAGGGTCAGCGTGGGCGTGGCGGTGGGACTAAATACTTCACTTCTAGGAGAAGCACTATGCCTGTAGTTGAAATTCCCAAAGATAAGTGGATGGGCAAGGTGCGAGAGGTGACGCTGGGAGCTACCGCTGCCGATGGCGGCACACGAGCCAAGACCGTCACCGTGGGCGGCGAAACTACGCTGCCCTTCTTGCACTTTGAGGGGACCATCCCCCACCGACCAGTCATCGCTGTGGAGGTGATGGACGCCTACCCGGAGGATTGGTCGCCCACATTGCTCGCCGCCTGGGGCGACATCGCCAGGGACGTGATGACCTGGGCGAAGAAGGCCGAGGAGATGGGCGCCGACCTCATCGCCTTGAAGCTGCGCAGCACCCACCCCGATGCCGGCAACCGCTCCCCTGCCAATGCCGCGGCCACGGTGAAGAAGGTGCTGGGCGCGGTAGGCCTGCCGCTGCTGGTCTATGGCCCCGGCGTGGCCGACAAGGACAACGACGTGCTGGTAGCCGTAGCCGAGGCGGCCGTGGGCGAGCGATTGGCCCTGGGCCTGTGCGAAGATAAGAACTATCGCACCATCGTTGCTGGCGCTATGGCCCACGGACACCTGGTGATGGCCCGGACGCCCATTGACGTCAACCTGGCCAAGCA
>JBGOYQ010000002.1:0-17064 GCA_041479735.1 Anaerolineae bacterium
CTGTTCACCGGCGGAAAGCGTCTCGGCCAGGGCCTGCCCTAACGCGCGGCTGAAGACCGAGGCATTGCCCGCCCTGAGCTCCTGCCGCATGTCGACCACACGCACCGGCGGCAAATCGGCGTAATCCGCCTCGACCTCGGTCGGGTGGAAGCGCGAGCCGGACAGGCCCGGCGCCAGCTGCCGCAGATGCTGGCGATGCCCGAGGATCCTTTGGGGCAGTCGTAGATGGACCAACTGACCGCGCTCTGCCCGGCGCGTGGTCTCGATGTCGGGTGTGGCGCTACCGAGGACGCAAACCGCGCCCAATTGTGCGGCGTAGGCCAGGGCCACGTCGCGGGCGTGGTAGCGAGGCGCCTGCCCCTGCTCCTTGAAGGACTCGTCGTGCTCCTCGTCCAGGACTATCAGACCGATGTCCGGCAGCGGTGCGAAGAGCGCCGAACGCGGGCCCACGACCAGACGGAGCTGACCGTCGCGGCAGCGCCGCCAGGTGTCGTAGCGCTCGCCGTCGGAGAGCCCGGAATGCTGTAGCCCGACGCGACCCGGGAAGCGCGCCAGGAAACGCGCCGTCGTCTGAGGCGTGAGCGCGATCTCGGGCACCAGCACGATCGCCGACCGGCCGGTGGCCAAGACCGCTTCGACGGCCCGCAAGTAGATCTCGGTCTTGCCAGAGCCGGTCACGCCGTGCAGCAGGTAGGCCTGTGGTGGTGCGGCACGGCTGGCGCCGAGGGATGGCGCCAGGACGTCCCACACCGCTGCCTGATCGCGCGTCAGCCTGGGGGCATGGTCCAGGACGAAATCGACCTTGGCGAGAGGATCGCGCCAAGTGTCGACCTCGCCCAGGCGGACGATGCCCAGAGCCTCCAAGCGGCGCAGGTCGGCCGCCTGGCCGGTGGTTTCCGCATACACCCAGCTGGCTTCGACGGGCTTAGCCTCGCGGATGAGCAGCTCAACGATCGCCCGCCTGCGAGCGGACGCCGACCGCCCGGTATCGGCAATAGCCTGGCTTGCCAGCTCGGGCGCCATGGCCAGCTCGACCGTGCGCACCCGCTTGGCGCGCACGGCAGGTGCATCCAGGACGGTTTGGCGGAGGATCGCGCCACGCCGGACGAGGGCCTCCGCAGCGCGCTTCCAGTCCGTTCGCCCGAGGCTGCGCTCGATCTGCCGCCCGCGCAACGCGCCCCGGCGGCGAAGCAACGCGACCAATCTCTCCTGGGCGGGGGTCTCCCCGGGAGCTTCGCCTTCCGACAGCTCGTAAAGCGAATCGGCGGCCTGCCCCAATCCCGGCGGAAGCATTAGCGTCAGGCAGTCGATCGGCGCGGCGATGTATTGGTCAGCCATCCACGCCGCGAGGCGGATCTGTGCCTGCGTGAGGACCGGTTGCGGATCGACGAGCGACTCGATCGGCCGGGTTTCGGGCACCTCCGCCGCCTCGAGCAGTCGGGTGACGATGCCGTAGACTCGGCGGTGGCCGAACGGCACGACGACCAAATGGCCGGCCTGGACGCGGCCTTCGAGCTCGGCTGGGAGATGGTAATGGAACGCACCCCGAACCGGCGGGAGGTTGACGGCAACTTCAGCGAACATCAGAAACGGGAGGCGTACCCGGGGCGGGAGGCGGGGTGAGCGACACCTGAGAGATGCGCAGGCCGTCCAAGGCTTCGACGCGCAGGCGTGCCCCGCCAACCTCGAGGGTGTCGCCGATGTGAGGCATCCGGCCCAGGCGACCGAGCACGTAGCCGGCGACGGTATCGTAGTTGGCGTCACGCAGCGTCAGGTTGAAGTGTTCGTTGACCTCCTCGATGAGTGTCATCCCGTCCACCAGGGAGGTGCCGTCCGACAGCGGGCGAATCTTGGGCGGTTCGTCGGTATCGTCGCTGACCTCGCCGACGATTTCCTCGATCAAATCCTCTAGCGTGACCACGCCCGCCATGCCGCCGTACTCATCGATCACGATCGCCATGTGCTCATGGCGCGAGCGCAGGCGGTTGAGCAGGCTGCTTAGCGGGGCGGCCTCGGGGATGAACAGCGCCGGACGCATCAGCGCCCGCGCGTTCGGGGCGGGGGTGACAGGCACGTACGCCGCCCGCATGATGTCCTTGAGGTGGACGATCCCGACGACGTGATCCAGGTCGGCCTCGTAGACCGGCAGCTTGGTGGAAGGATGCTCGACCACCGTGTCGACCAGTGTCTGCAGCGTGGCCTCGGCGGGGACGGCAATCACCTCCGTGCGAGGCACCATCACCTGGCGCACGATCATGTCCCCGAATTCGAACACGGCGTGCACCATCTCTTCCTCTTCGTCCTCGACCACGCCGCTCTCGGCGCTGGCCGTGACGAGCATCTTCAACTCCTCGACCGAATGGGCCAGTTCGTGCCGGGTAGCCGGCTTCAATCCGAAGACTCGCAGCAGCAACGCGGCAGCGCCGTTGAGAAGCCAGATGGCTGGCATGAAGATGGCTTCCGCCCAAGCCGTCGGCCTGGCGACAGCCAGCGCCGTCGCATCCGGGTTGTGGAGTGCCACCGACTTCGGCGTCAGCTCCCCGACCACGACGACTAGAAAAGTGATCAGCAGGAAGGCCAGCGCCGCGGACAGACCGTGCGAGACCGCCGGACTGCGGCCGCCCGGTAAGACGTTCAGGATGGGCTCGAGCCAGTGCGCCAGCGCCGGCTCTGCTATCCATCCCAGCCCCAGGCTGCACAGGGTGATGCCCAGCTGGGTGGCGGCGACGAATCGATCCGGATCTTTGATGGCCCGTTCCACCCAGCGCGCGGCCGGCACGCCGCGCTGCACGAGCTCGGCGATCCGTGTCCTGCGGACGCTGACCAGGGCGAACTCCGCTGCGACGAAGAAGGCATTGCCCAGGATGAGCAAGATGACTCCAGCGAGTTTGAGCAGGTCCATCCCGAGGGAATCAGGCATAGGTGTCCGTTCGATAACCGCCGTTGGGCGTGGGAGGCAAGGGCGAGGTCACGCGAGGGAAGCCCGGAATATGACGGCCGCGCCATAGCCGACGACAGAGTCTAGGTCGCCGGTGACGTCACCCGAGTTGGCGTAGCCGAGAAGGCGCACCTGGTCGGCGCCCAGATCGCGGGCTGCCCAAAGCACGGCGGCGATGGCGCCGCGACCGCAGGCGAATCCGACGCCCTCCTCTTCGGCGTTGAGGACCGCAACCGGGTCGAACGCCTGGATGCGCGCTAGGAGCTCATGATCGAGCGAACGCGCGACCGGGCCGGGGTAGAAGTGCGAGAGGTCGGAGCTGGCCACCAGGAGCGCCTTCGATCCGGTCAGGGCCGCGGCCAAGGCATGGCCGACGGCTTCCGAGACCAGCCGGTCCTGGTCCCGCAGCATGACCGGCAATAATCGGAAGCCCGGCGACAAAGTGCGCTGAAGGAACGGCAGCTCGATCTCGAGTGAGTGCTCACTATCGTTGGTCACCCGCTCGATGCCTATCCTGCCGGAGGACTGTAGCGCGATCTCAAGCCGGCCGAGGCATTCCTGGTCGATCGGGACCTCGCCCAGCGGGGTCGAATAGGCGGAGTGGCCGCTGGTCAGCACCTGACCGGGATAGGGATGGTGCATGGGGGAGATGACGGCGACCGGCGAGCGCTCGGCACCCTTCAATGTCCGGAATGCGGTTGCCGCGACCTGACCCGAGTAGCGATGGCCGGCGTGGGGGGCGACGACGGCAACAATCTCCCCGGGGATGAGGTCGGCCTGGGCGGCGTTCAGTTGCGCGTCAACCGACCGGGCCAGAGCCTCGGGGCTGCCGGGATACCAGGTCCCTGCGATGGGGGAGGGCCGAACGTTGAGCATTTCGGGGCGACTTGGGTCTCGTACCCGCATTGTAGCACAGGCGTGAATCCGGCGGTTTTCGGGCGCCGAACAAGGCTTGACAATCGAACAGATGTTCGTTAGACTGGTATAGAACATTTGTGCGTATAGGGCACTCGGTAGCTACGGAGGTGGGTTCGATGGGTAGTCTCCGCCTGGGCGAAGGGCTGCATGTGAGGCTGGGCGCCGGCAAGGGTGTGCCGTCGTCATTTGTGTGGCGCGGCCGGCAGCACATCGTGCGGAGCGTGGAGGCTCGCCGATCGGCGGGCGAAGCAGGCTCGGGGCTGTATTTCTTCACGCTAAGGACCGAGAGCGGTATGCGGTGCGAGGTCTCGTTCGACGCCGTCCGTGGCGCGTGGCGCCTGGAGAAAATCTTAACCTCGAAGGGAGGCCGGAATGAACGTTGGCATGCTCTGGTTTGATGGGGATGTCCGCTGCGATATCCCGGCAAGGATCGCCCGCGCGGCCGAGTACTATCGCACGAAGTACGGACAGCGACCAACGTTGTGTTTTGTGAATCCCGCCATGGCCGGGAAGGAATTGCCGGCCGAGGTCGAGGGCCTGCTGGTCCGGACCTCGGCTTCCGTGTTGCGGGATCATTTGTGGCTGGGGGTCGACGACGGCGAGGCCTGCGCGCCCCAAAAGCGCGGATAGCCGTTGGCTGACTCGCCGTGCTTCGAGCGCTCGCCAGGTCCTCGGCCATGCCATAGCCGCCACCCGAGACTTGACACGAGCGCGGCCACGGTCGATTGAGCTAGAACCTGTAACTCGCGTCCAGACCAGCAGGTCGCGGGTGCATGGCGGGAGAGCATGGAGGGCTCGTCGATTTGGTGGTTAGAGCTCCGCCCAACCACCACATTCAGGCATGCACAACTCCAGAACCACCGTCCTCCGCAAACTCCCAGGCCGGCGTCAAGCGATAAGCCTTGCGCTCGGCCTTTTGGTTTGCCTGGTGTGCGGGTCGTGATTCCCGGCCGGCGGGACAACCCGGCCAGGATGGGGCAGGAGGCCTGGCTGCGTGGCTAGCGAGAGAGGGAGGCGACCAGGGTGTCGAGGGCCGAATCCAATGGGGTGGCGCTGCTCTTGGAGGCCAAGTCGATGTCGAGCAGTTGATGGTAGATGCCCTCGAGCGCTTCCAGGCTGAAGTTGCGGGCCTGCGCCCCGACCTTCTCGGCTACGAATGGGTGAACGCCGAGAACCTGGCGCGGGTCGGCACCGCGCTCGAGGCATTCGCGCGCCTGCAGGATGAGGCGGAACTGACGGACGATCATGCCGAAGACAGGGTGCGGGTCCTCCGCTTCGAGCAGTCGATGCAACCGTTGGAGCGCCTCACGACCATTGCGATTCCCGATCGCATCGACCATGGCGAAGACGTCCCCCTGTCCCCGGAAGGGGGTCAGCGCCTCGACGTCCTCCGCGGCGATGGGGCGGCGGCGATCGACATAGTCCAGGAGCTTGGCCAGTTCCAAGGCCGCCAAGCGCGGATCTTCGGACACGAGTTCGGCCAGCAGATGCGCTGCCTGAGGCTCGATGCTCCCCCCCAGGGACTGCGCGCGCTGGCGGAGCCAATCCAGGAACGCCTTGTCGCGCGGGGAGTCGAAGGCGCGACACAAAGCCGTAACCGCGTGGGCTTCGGCCCAGGCCCTGAGGGGCGACGTCGGCTTAAGGTCCCCGGGTTGGACCAGGGCTAGCGCCGTGGTCGGGGGCAATGAATCGAGCAGGTTGAAGAGGCGCTGGCGAACTGTTTCGCTGCCGAGGAGCGCGGCCGGCCTGTCGAGGATCACGAGGCGCCTTGGGGCAAGGAAGGGCGCGCTCCCGCACGCCGCCGCGAGCGCCCCGAGGTCGACCGATTCCGCGGCGAAACGGACGGTGTTGAGATCGGCGGTGGACGAATCACCCAGCTTGTCGCGCAGACGGGCGATGAAGTCCGCCATGGCGAGTTCGTCGTCGCCGTAGAGCAGGTACACCGTCGGCTTGGGATCGGCCATTTCAGGCGTGCGTTAGGACGCGATGCAGCGCGACTCGCCCGGCGTGCAGGCGCCGCACGCCCACTACGTCCAGAGTGCCGAGGTCTCCCAGCGTGGTGATGTTGCGCTGGATGGCAGTGCCCAAAGGCTGGGCGACGATCAATCCGAGCACGGCCGTGAGGACAGCCAGCGGAAGTCGATCGAGCCGGTCACGCCACGTCTGCTGGCGCCCTCCGGCCAGCGCCAGGAACGAGCCGGCTCCTGCCAGCAGGGCCGAGGTCAACAGATTCGTCCCGCACTGCGGATGGATGGCCAATCGGTGCTCACCCGCGCGCAATCGAGACAAAGCTTCGTGAACGGCCTCGTCGACCAACTCGGTCGGGACGTTGCCGAACAAGTAGAAGCCGGCGGCGTCTGATCGGCCGACCAGCGAGAGGTGCGGATGGCGGGCGCTCAATAGATGGATCGTGGCGTGCTCGAGGGCATGATTCCGTCGGATGTGCATGACGGTCGGGTTGGTGAGTGGGTTCGGGAGGGAGCGGGCGGTGGGGGTATCCACGCCGAGGATTATACCTGGGAGACCCGAGGTCGCCTCTCATGCTTCGGTGTAGGCCTCGATGATCGACAGGAGCAGCACGTCGGTGAAACTGGAAACGTGGCGCCGCAGGTCCCCCCAGGTGTGGGCTGCCCGGGCGCCCACCGTCTCGTACAGATTGAACAGGCTGTCTATCAGGAACTCGCGAAAGAACAGGTACGCCTCGGTGGCGTCGCGCAGGGTCATGCCGGCATCTCTCCCCACGCGGGCATACTCCGCACCCAGACTGCGAGCTTCGGCCTCGGCCTGCTTGGGTTCGAGGCTGGCGCAGCGCACCAGGTCCGCGAGCATGTGCCGGCTGCTCTGGCGGTACCGATCGCGCTGCTCTGACGACAGCTTGCGATACCACGCCTGCTCGTTCAAGCGGCCTTCGGCCATCTCCAGGTGGGTGCGGCCGATCGCGTTCTGCACGAGCAGCATCAGGTCTGCGGGCTGGACGGCGCTCTGGGCGGCGGTCCAGACTTGTATCTCGGACTGCAGGAAGCGCCTATGACCCCCGGCGGTGCGATGCGCGGGGAGCTCGCCGCGGTCCGCCCAACCGCGCAGTGTCGACGGATGGACGCCCAGCAGCCTGGCGGTGGCGGCCAGCCCCAGCCACTCTTCGTGAGGCGACTCGGCATCCTTCTTGCTCATTCCGCCAGGTCCTCTACAGGTACCGGTCCAGTCACGGGGTCGAGGATCGCCGCCTCAAGGAGCGAGACGAGTGCAGACGCGTCGTCGCAGGTCAAGAGACTCGCCGTAACAGCTGCGGGGATGGACATGGGACGTAAGTAGCGGGTCAGGTGCTTACGAAAGCGGAGCAATCCGAGTTGAGGGCCGTAGTAGTCAAGCATCGAGCGCAAGTGTTCGCTGATGACCTGGTATACCTCCGCCGGCGGGATGGCGGATCGCTCGCGTTTTTGGAAAATCCACGGGTTGCCGATGGCGCTGCGGCCGATCATGACCGCCTCGCACCCAGTGTGGATACGCATACGCTCGATTTCGCCCGGCCGGGTCACGTCGCCGTTGCCGATGACGGGGATGGACACGCTCGCCTTCAGGCGGGCGATCGCATCCCAGTCGGCAAGGCCGCCATAGCCCTGCTCGCGAGTGCGCGCATGGACGGCGATCAAGCTGCCTCCGCCGTCCTGAACCGCCCGGGCGACTTGCAGGTAGGTCAGATTGTGGCTGTCCCAGCCGAGACGGATCTTGGCCGTGACCGGGATGGGCAAGGCTTTGGTCAGGTCGGCGATGATCCGGCCGACCTTGGACGGCTCGCGCAGCAGCGCCGCGCCGGCGCCGCGACCGGCGACGCTGCGGACCGAACAGCCCATGTTGACGTCCAGGACGTCTGGGCCCAAGGGCATCAGCCTGAGGGCGGCCTCCAGCAGCCTCTCGGGGCTACTGTCGAAGATCTGAAATACGACCGGGCGCTCCTCCGGGAGGAAGTCCAGCGGACGCAGGCCGTGGTCGGAGCCGGACAGGATGTCGAGCGCGTTGACGAACGGGGTATAGCTCAGCGCCGACCCGAGCCGCCGACACAAGGACCGGTAGGGCAGATCCGAGATACCGTCCATCGGCGCCAGGATACGGTCGCCAAAGACAGGGATCGAGCCGATTCGGAAGCTTGGAAGCATCATGGTCTCGGGAGTGTCGCCTCACGATTGCGGCCACATGGCGTGGAGAGCGAGCGCGCCCTCGAAGGATAACATAGCCAGGAACGGTCGTGACCGCCACCGATCGGAGCGATAACGCCCATGAGTTCGGCCCTCACCGCCGCCTTGTTGGCCCGGGGACGGGAGGGCTACAATGCCCGCATGACCTGGGAGATGATCGGGCACGAGTGGGCGGTTGACCTTCTGCGCGGGCACATCGCCTCGTCCGGCTTGCGGCACGCCTATGTGTTCGTGGGCCCAGACGGCATCGGGAAGCGCACGCTAGCCTTGCGCATGGCCCAAGCATTGGCTTGCACGGCGCCTCCCGAGCCGGGAGGCTACTGCGGTGCATGCCGAGCGTGCCGCCTGATCGAGCGGGCTCAGTTCCCCGACCTGCACATTGTCGAGCTGCAACCCGGCGAGAGCCAGATCACGATCGACCAAGTGCGCGAGCTACAGCGCGGCCTGTCGCTGGCGCCGTACGAAGGGCGGTGGCGCGTGGCCGTGCTGCTGGACCTGCATGCCGCCAACGATGAAGCGCAGAATGCTTTGCTCAAGACGCTCGAGGAACCGCCGCCCCGGGTGGTCCTTGTGGTGACGGCGCGCTCGGCGGAGGCGTTGCTGCCCACCATCGTTTCGCGCTGCGAGGTCATCCCCTTGCGGGGACTCCCCACGGCCGTGCTGCGCCAGGAACTGGAGCAGCGCGGCGAGGCGCCTGAGGCGGCGCGCTTGATCGCCGCCCTGAGCGGCGGCCGGCCGGGCGCGGCGTTGGGGCTGCATGCCGATTCCGATCGAATGGCGAGGAGACGACAGGCCCTCGATGATCTGACTCGCCTGCTGGCGGCGTCCCGGGCCGAGCGATTCGTCTACATCGATGGGCTAGTCGGCAGGAAATCGCCGAAGGGCGATTTGGATGCGAAGCGTCGGCGCGCGGTGGAGCTGCTTGAGACCTGGCTCAGTCTGTGGCGCGATGCCATCCTGGCGGGATACAAAGCGCGCGTGGAGCCGTCTAATCCCGACCGGACCTCGGACGTCGCGCGAATGCTGGCGACGGTCGGGCCGGCCGAGGCGGCAGCGTTCGCCCGGGCGATCGAACGGACGATCGAGACGATCGGGCGCTACGCCAACCTGCAGCTGGCGCTGGAGACGCTGATGCTCGATCTCCCGACCGGCAGAGCCTGATCCAAAGCGGAAACCGAGACGAATGCGCCACCTCGACGTGTTCCGCTCGAGGTGGCGTAGCTGTGACTTTCGGATGTGTCCGCGGAGGCTAGAGGCAGGTTAGCGGGGCTCGACGGTCAGTTTGATCGCGGTGCGTTCCTTGCCGTCGATCTCCACGGTGGTGAACTCCGGGATGCAGATCACGTCCAGCCCGTCCTCGTGCAAGTAGCCACGTGCAATCGCGGTCGCCTTGATCGCCTGGTTGACGGCTCCAGCCCCGATCGCCTGAACTTCTGCGCGCTTGTGTTCGCGAACGACCCCGGCGATCGCACCGGCAACGGCGGACGTTCGCGACTCGGCCGATACCTTGATCACGTCCATCGGGCGTTCTCCCTTGGTGCAGTGGAACGGCTGCCCGATCGGCTGCCCCCTGGTGGACGGATTCTACAGGATTCAACGGGCAGGGGCAACAATCTGGACGGTGCAGCTAACGGAAGAGGCGCGTCAAGGAAGGGGTGACTCGCCAGTACGTGGGTCGAGCTGGAGCCTCAACCACCGTATAGGCAGGTTCGGCTGACCGCGCAGCGGCTTAGCAAGCGATTGCGGGGCCCCGCAGAGTCGGCGTCAAGCTCAGCGGTCGTTGACGCGGGCGACCTCCTCGGCGTCGAAGACCACTTCTTCCTTGCCCGCCAGCTTCTCGCGAATCTTGGACACGATCAGGTCCAAATGACTGTCGTGGGCGACGTAGTCGAGATCGTCGGCGGGGACGGTCAGGACGGGACACAAGGTGAAGCTCTTGATCCATGACTGATACAACCCGTTGAGCTGGTCGAGGTACTCAGGCTGGATCTGTTGCTCGTAGTCACGCCCGCGGAACGCGATACGCTGCAGCAGGGTGATGACGTTCGAGCGCAGGTACACGACCAGATCGGGGGGCGGCAAGAACTCCGTCAGTACCTGGTACAGCTCCCGATAGGTCTGGTAGTCACGCTCGGCGATATGGCCTTGCAGGAACAGGTTGTGGGCGAAAACCTCGGCATCCTCGTAGACACTGCGGTCCTGGATGGCCGACGTCGGGTGGTCGACCAATTGGCGGTGGGCGCGCAGGCGGCGAGTGAGGAAGAAGACTTGCGACTGGAAGGACCAGGCGCGCATGTCACGGTAGAAGTCCGCCAGATAGGGATTCTCACCCACCGGCTCGTAAAATGGCTGCCAGCCAAGCCGGGCAGACAGCAATTGGACCAGCGTCGATTTCCCCACCCCGATGTTCCCGGCGACCGCGACGAATTTCTTCATCGCCATCCTCCTACGCTGACCTTCACGCGCCGGCCTTCTCGGCCCAATCCTCGATCACGACCTCGATATGGTCTAGGTACACGTCCAGATCCTCGCTCCGCGCTTTGCGGGAGGCGTCGGTCAGATCGAGCTGTTGGCGGGCGGCCGACCAGGCCGAGCCGTGGGACTCGGAACGGCCGTGGCTTTCCAAGGCGGTCATTGCCCGCTCCCAGACGATGAGCAGCGGCCAGATGACCGCGTCGGGCCTTCCGGCCTCGGCGAGCGCCTGGAAGCCGGTCCGGTAATACGCCTGGCGGCAGGGGTGCAGGCGAGGGTCGGAGGAGACACCGGCGGCATCGTCGAAGGCGCGGGCCCAGGCCGTCAACCAGTCGGGCAGGCTCCATCCGCCGGAGTCGTCGACGCCGATGAGGCGCAGAAACCCGGTGAAGACCTCTGGCCGACCGAGCGCCTGGGCTCGGCGCTCCAACTCCAGCACGGTGCGGCGTCCCGATACGGGCAGGCCGGTCAGACAGGCTGCGGCGTTGGCGGCCTGTTGAACCGCGCGCAGGTATAAGGGAAGCCAGCCGGGGTTTTCCCCAAGCTCCGTTTGCGCCTGCCGCGCGGACGACAGGAAGTTACGGGCACGTTGGCGGGCATGGTCCGGGCGGTGGAATTGCCCGCGCGTGCCGGCCTGCGCCCATTCGAAAAAATGTTGCGGGTCGAAAACGAAAACGGGGTTACTGATGGCGGGGCCGAGCCACGGATGAATCCTGAGCTGGCGGGGCTGCGCGTACAGAGCGCGTGCATGGTGGCCGATGTCGAGGTGGGCATCGGCGGACAACGCCACCATCTCACGCTCGATGGGGGGAGCGGCCACGTGGATCAGGATCAGATCGACGTCGGCCGAACCTCCCAAGAGAGGCTCGCCTGATGCGACCGATCCGATCACGTAGGCGGAGATGACATCCTCGCGCGCCGCCCGCCGTTCGGCTTCAGTCCGGGCGAGCTCGATCAGCTTCTCGCGCGTGATCCTCACGCCGGAGTTCCACCCTGGAGCGGGAGCTCCGGCTGGAAGGGAATAATGCCGAGTGCGGCCCGGATCCGGCCGGCGATCGCATTCAAGTGCGAAGGCATGCCGACGAAATCCAGAGGGTTGGTGTCAACGGCCAGGACGGGAGCCGCCTGAGGACCGGAGAAGAACTCGTCATAGGCCCGATTGAGGTCGTCGATGTAGGCGCGATCCATGTTGCGCTCGTAGGAGCGGTCTCGCAGGGCGATGCGCTTGAGGGCGGTGTCGGTGTCCGCCCGCAGGTACAGGATCAGATCGGGACGAATGAGTCGCTCGGCCAGTGCCTGGTGAACCCGGTTGTACATCTCGAGCTCGTCGCCTTCGAGGTTCAGCCGCGCGAAGAGCGAGTCCTTGTCGAAGGTGTAATCGGAGATCAGGTTGCCCCTGGATAGAGCCAGAGGCACGGCCTCATGCTGTTGATGATAGCGGCTTAGCAGGAAGAAGATCTGGGTCTGGAACGCGTAACGCTTGCGGTCGGCATAGAAGTCGGACAGGAAGGGATTCTCTTCGAAGACTTCCAGAAGAAGCTCGGCCTGGAACACCGGCTGGAGCAGACGGGCGAGCGAGGTTTTACCTACGCCGATGACGCCTTCGATCGCGAGGTGCATGCTGGTCTTCCTGTGCCGGGTCTGGAATCAACCTCCGGGGCGGTACGCCGGGAGGCGGTGGGGTTCGGGACAAGGATACCCGGGAAGCGGCGGGTGCGCAACGGATAGGGACCGGCCAGGCTGGCGAGCCCGTGGCCCGGGTCTGGCGATGCGCTGTCTACCGCGGCGTCTCGTTGCGGAACTGGAGGCAGTAATGGTGGAAGGTGTTGCTGACCCACGCGTTGCCCAGGCCGTACGGCGCCAGACGAATATCATCCTGGCACCAGATGCGCTCATCCTTGAGCGCGTAGATTTGCCCCAACCGGTGGCCCAGGTCCCAGGCCAACGGGTAGACGCGTCCGCCCTTCTTGATGTTCTTGACGATGATCGTAAGGTAGGCCCCGGGACGGAGCACGGGCTGCAAGCGAGCGTAGATGTCGACCAGACGGGCGAGGAACGTGTCGTAGTCGGCGACGTTTCCGAGGTCGGCCGGATCGTCCGAATACGCGACGTCGAGAGCGGCCGACGCCCGGCGTTTCGCTTGGGTATCGGCCCCACGCGCGTGCAGCATATCCCAATAGGGGGGCGAGGTCAGAATGTAGTCGATGGGAGGTAATCCGAGCTCGGTGAGTCGGGCAGCGTCGCCGGTGACCACGTCGGCGATCAACCCGTCGGCCTGCTCCCCGAGCTGGCCGCGCTCGTCCGAGAGCACCGTCCGGGCGATGTCGGCATAGACCGGGTTGAGCTCGACGCCGATCGAATGGCGGCCGGTTCGCAGGCAGGCGACCAGCGTCGATCCCGTACCCGCCATCGGATCAAGGACCATCTGCCCGTGCTTGGTGAAGAAGGTGACGAAGGCGGCCGCCAGGGTCTCGGGGAACTTAGCCGGATGCCGCAAGACGTCGGCGCGGCGGCGGGGCGGGTCGTGGACGAACCACGACTTCTGGAACTTGAGCCACTCCTTCGGGCTCAAGTCGTTCAGCCGGTTGCGGACTGGCCGAGGCGGGCTCAAGGGCGCCGGGTGGGCGTGGCCGTCGGAAGCAGCGACCGCGCGATGAAGTCGGTGAAGGAGGCCGTCGTCTGGGCGGAGGCGCCGGATTGCACAAATACGCCCAGGCCGCCGACAAGGAGCGTGTTGTCCCGCGCCGAGGCGACCGGGATGCCGTTGACGAAGAAGGTGAATGCGCCTCCCTGGCCGACGACGGCCAGCCGGTTGTCAACCAGGGGGCCGGGCAGCGCCGCAGGGGCGGTCGTGGGAACCAGCAGGGTCATCGAACTCCCCTGAAGAGATCGCACGAGGCTGACCCGGCCGGTACAGTCCAACCCGAACCTGTAGTGCTCTTGAGAGTTGTTGGCCCGGAAGACAAGGCCGAAATCATCGTCCGGACCGCACACTTCCGCCCGGCCGGTGACCTGCACGAAGAAATCGGTCACGGCTGCCAGGGGAGACAAGCTAAGGCGAAGGGCCTTGGCGAGTCGAACGGCGATCACGAGCCGGCCGCCCAAGAGGCTGGCGGCGCCGGCGTCGTTCTCACCCAGTTGCCAGCCCTTGTCCTGGGCGAAGCTATCGGTGAACAGGATGGGGCCCAGGCCGGCGATCAAATTCGGCGTGGGCGTATCCGTTGGGGCCGGGGTCAGGGTGGCGGTGGGCGCGATCGTGGGGAAGACGAAAGTTGGCGTGTCCGTCGGGGGCGGCGGGCTGGGTGTGGGCGCGGCGGGCGTCTCGATGCTCAGGCAGCCGCCGAGCAGGCTGGCGAACGCCACAGCCACGGCCGGTATTGTCCACGCAGTCCGAGCGGGCGAGGGGTGCGAGCGTTGTCTCATGAATCCGTTCTGCGTGTTACCCCGGACGGCCGACGATCGGCATACCTATCTTACCGAAGAACCGGCCTGGCTACAAAAGACGGCGGGCGTTGACTGCGCCCGCCGTGCGGGTTGCCTGCAGATCGTCTGATCTACTTGGGATACCACAAAGCGAAGTCGGAGAAGGTCACCTCGAGCGGCGCGGTTGACTCGGCGCTGGCGTACAGGCCGAACGTGCCCGAGGTGTAGTCGCTGTCATCGGTCTGGCCTTGCAGCTTGCCGTTGGCGAACACGTACAACTTCGAGCCCTTCGCCAGCAGTCCGATCCGATTCGAAGCGTTCGGTCCTTTCTTGACGTCCGCACCGACGGTCCAATCCAGGATCACCTTGGGCCCGGCCTTGGTGATGAACTTGCGCAAACGGAACGTCCCATCACAAGCGACCTCGAGCGCGTAGCCTTGGTCGAAGCCGGTGCCGTTGATACGCACCGCCATTCCGGCGCTGTCCTTGCCCGAGCAGGCACCAATGGCCGCCGTCACCTCGGCGTAAACGTCATTGCCGGTCTGGTCCGTGGTGCTCCACCAGACGTAGTGGTCGGCCTTTAGATCTGTGGCCGTCAGCTGCTTCTTGTCGACGATGTTGGTGGCGTCGGCATCGTTCGGTCCGATCCACTTATAGGCGATGCTGAAGTCGTCGTGATAGTCGGGTACTGAGAGATTGAGACCGGTGCGGGGGTCGTTAGGAGGCAACGGGGGCGAGGTTGGTGACGGACTGGCGCCCGGGGTCGGGGTCGCCGTGTCGACCGGCGTGATCGTAGGCGTGACCGTGCTGGTCGCGATCGACGTCTGGCTGGGCGGCGGCGTGACGCTGGGAGGCAGCGTCGGCGCAGCGGTCAGCGTCCCGGAAATCTGAGTCGCCAATACGTTGGCCGGAGGCTCCTGGGCCGGACGATTGCATCCGGCCAAGGCGAGCGCGGCAAACAACAGGCAGGTGAGACTGAAGGCAGTTTTCATTTGAGATAGGGTACTTTCCAGAAAGCGAAATCGTCGAACGTTGCGGTGAGATTATACGTCTGCGAAGCTCGGACGTACAAGGCGAAATTTCCCCAGGCGTACGTCACGCTGGGATCGTTCACCTTGGCGACCTGCTGGCCGTTGACGAACAGGACCAGGCGGGCGCGGGAGTCCCAGATGCCCAGCCGGTTTGTGGCGTCCTTGCCGGTGTTGATGACCGGCGCCGCCGTCCACTTGATCATCTCGACCGGTGACTTGCCCTGGCGCATGAGCCGGAAGCGGAAGTTGCCATCGCAAGAGACCTCGAGCGAGTACCCGCCGGCGCCGGTCTCCAGGTCGGAATGGATGACGAAGCCGACCGAATCCTTCCCGACGCAATCCCCGTTCGTGGCGCTGACCTCGGCATAGACGTCGTCGGCGCGCTTGTCGGTGTACGACCACCAGGTGTAGATCTCCTCGGGATCGTAGTCGGAGCCGACAAGGTGGCCGTTCTCGACCTTGTAGCCGGCACGCCCCGGGGTGTCATAGTCAAACCACAGGGGCGGGTCGTCGAAGTAGTCGACGTACGTCGACTGGCTCAGGTCAAGGATCGAGCGCACGTCATCCTTGCTGGTGACGGCGAAGGGCGTCGGTGTGGGTGGGAGGACCTTGCGCCGGACGGCCTCCGTTGGGGTGGCGAGTGCGACGGCGCCGCTAGCGAGTGTGGGCCCCGCCGGCGGAGCAACCGTCTCCGGCACCGTTCCCCCTTCCACCTGTCGCGTGAATAGGTTCGTGGCGAAGCTGCAGCCCAGGCCCAAGATGACGAGCAGAGGAAGCGGGATCAGTAGTCTTAGTCGGGCGTTCATGGTGTTGTCCTCCGGTCTGGCCGGACGCTGATCGTGAATGCGAGCCGCGGCGGCGCCGTTCCCCTACCCACGCGAATGAAGCACGCTGTCGAATCGGCTTCTTCGAGTATACAAGTGAACCCGGACGGTCCATTCCGGCAGGTATAATCCGCTGGTACTAGGCCAGGATCAGGAGGCAGGATGAAGTACCGCATCATGGGGCGGAGCGGCCTCAAGCTGAGCGAGATCTCCCTGGGAGCCTGGCTGACGTTCGGGGATCAAATCGAGGACAAGACCGCCAACGAGGTCCTGCATGCGGCCTACGATCAAGGCGTGAACTTCTTCGACAATGCCGACGTGTATGCCTCCGGACGGGCCGAGAGCGTCATGGGCAAGGCAATCGCTGACCTCCCCCGGCCGGCGCTGGTGCTCTCGAGCAAGGTGTTCTGGGAGACTATGCCGGGCGTCAACGGACGCGGCTTATCCCGCAAGCACATCTTCGAGTCATGCCACGCCTCGTTGAAACGGCTGGGGACCGATTACCTGGATCTGTACTTCTGCCATCGCTACGACGCCGAGACGCCGGTCGAGGAAGTCGTCCGGGCGATGGACGATCTCATCCATCAGGGGAAGGTCCTGTATTGGGGCACATCCGAATGGCGCGCCGGTCAGATTGCAGGCGCGATCGGAATTGCCCACCAATGGGGCCTGTACCCACCCAGCGTGGAGCAACCGCACTACAACATGTTCGTCCGCCGGATTGTCGAGGACGAGTTGGCCCCGGCGGCCGGCGACCTGGGATTTGGGATGGTCACCTGGAGCCCGCTGCGGTCAGGCTTGCTGAGCGGCAAGTACAACGCGGCTGTGCCTCAGGGTGCCCGCCTGGGGCTGAAGAAGTATGAATGGCTCGGCGGGATCTTGTCCGCCGCCGATATCGCCAAGGTCCGGGAGCTGGCCGTTGTGGCCGCTAACCTGAAGATCAGCCTACCGCAATTGGCCATCGGCTGGCTGCTGCGGGTCCCACAGGTGACAAGCGTGATCACCGGCGCAACGCGCGTGGCGCACGTGCTCGACAATGTCAAGGCGATCGACGTCCCCGGGAGACTGACGCCCGAAGTTGTCGCGCGGATTGAGTCGATCCTGGGGAACAAGGTCTCCCCGCAGGGATAACGCCCCCGACGAGCGCCCACGCGGGTGGCGGGACTCAACGCCGGGAAGCGGGCGCGTCCTCGCGCAGCTCGAGACCGGCGGGATTGTCGAAATCGATCCGGTCGGCGAAGGCCCGCCCGATGGCCTCGAGCAGC
>JBGOYQ010000003.1:0-14189 GCA_041479735.1 Anaerolineae bacterium
CATCACCAGCACCCAATCCGATATGGTCTCGGCTGTCGTCGGCGCGATCGGCGCGCTCAAGGGCCGGCTGCACGGCGGCGCGCCCGGACCGGCGCTGGATATGGTCTTCGAGATCCAGGCTCGGGCGGCCAAGTCCGGCAGGAGCGTGGCGCAGGAGGCCGACGGGTGGGTGCGCGAGGCGATGGAGTCCGGCGGCCGGATCATGGGCTTCGGCCACCGGGTCTATAAGGTGCGCGACCCGCGGGCCGACGTCCTCGACCAGGCGGTGCGGCGGATGTTCTCGGTCACGGGCGAGGCCAAGTTGTATGAGGATGCGCGCACGGTCGAAGACGTTGCGCAGCGAGTGCTTGAGGAACTCAAGCCGGGGCGCAACCTGAAGACCAACGTCGAGTTCTACACCGCGCTCGTCCTGCATGGCGTGGGGTTGGAAGTCAACTTGTTCACGCCGACTTTCGCCATCGGCCGCGTCGGGGGATGGACGGCGCATGTGTTGGAGCAGGTGAAGGAGAACCGGCTGATCCGGCCGGATGCCGCCTACGTCGGGGCGATGGGACGCGCCTGGGTCCCGGTGGAGAAACGCGGCTAGGCCGCGTCGATCCCCCTTTCCGGCCGTCGGGCCCAGGTTGCTCGCCGCGAGCCGGGCTATCCTGATGCCGGGCAGGGACAGCGGAGGAGAACATGTCTCGAGATAGCGAGGTGCAGCGGGCAAGGCAGCGGAACCAGGAGTCACTCATGGCGCGGCCGAACGTCGTCGGGGTCGGGATGGGCTACAAGGTGGCCGGCGGCGGGACGACGAAGGAGCTGTGCGTGGTTGCCCTGGTCCGGCGCAAGGTGCCCCGCGCCGGGCTGGATGCTAAGTCGCTTGTCCCGGCGGAGGTCGATGGTGTGTCGACCGACGTGATCGAAGTCGGGGACGTGCGGGCGCTTGCGGCTCGCACCGATCGCTGGCGGCCGGCGCCGGGCGGGGTGAGCATCGGGCACTATCAGGTGACGGCCGGCACGCTGGGATGCGTGGTCCGCGACCGGGGCAGCGGGCGACGGCTGATCCTCTCCAACAACCACGTTCTGGCCAACAGCAACGCGGCCCAGATCGGCGACCCGATCCTGCAGCCCGGCGCGGTCGACGGCGGGCATGAGCCGGACGACGTCCTCGCCTACCTGGAACGCTTCGGCGAGATCCAATTCAACGTGCAGCCGGGGACGTGCGGCCTGGCCAAGGCCGTGGTGAATGTGGCCAACTGGTTGGCAGCCTTGATCGGCTCGCACCACCGCCTGGAGGTGACGCAGCAGGACCCGTTGGCGACGAACAGCGTCGATGCGGCCGTCGCCAGGCCTGTGAACGATGCCGACGTCGCCGACGAGATCGTTGACATCGGCGTCGTCAGTGGGACCGCGCAACCGGGGCTGGGGATGAAGGTGCGCAAGTCCGGCCGCTCATCGGCGCTGACCGCCGGGGAGATCACGGTCCTGGATGCCACCATCACGGTCGGCTACGGCGATCGGAGCGCGCGGTTCGATGGCCAGATCGTCACCGGGCCGATGTCGCAGCCGGGCGATTCGGGCTCGCTGCTCGTCGCCGCCGACAGCCTCAAGGCCGTGGGACTGCTCTTCGCCGGATCGGACCAGGCGACCATCTTCAACCCGATCGGGGCGGTACTGGACGCGCTGGGGGTGATCGTTTGAGCGACGCGGCTCGGGGTCAACCCAACCCTACCGCCCGGGCACAGGCGGTCAAGCGGGCCCACGGGGCCGAGCTCCTCGGCAAGGCGAACGTGGTGGGCGTCGGCGTCGGCTACGTTCGGCGCGGCGGGGTGAGGACGGACGAGGTGGGGGTGGTGGTCCTGGTCAGGCACAAGCGTCCGGCGGTCGAACTGGCCGAGCAGGATAGGGTCCCGGCACAGATCGACGGCGTGCCGGTCGATGTCCAGGAGGTCGGCGAGATTGTCGGGCTCGAGTGAGCCCAGCTTCGACCGCGCCCCTCGCTCAAAGCCGGAGCGGGTTGCTCCCCGCATTGTTGACCCGGCCTAACTGGCTCTCGGCACGATGGCCGTCGCTGAGCGATCCGCGGGGCAGGGCACAAATGTCGGTTCATCTCCACTCTCTCATGACATTCTTCTACACCCTGATCGTGAGACTGATCGGCGACCGCAAAACATCGCAGGCGACGGCGTTAAGATGCCCGGACAGAATCCTGGTCGACGCGATGGATGCTGCCTGGCTCCATACAAGTGATCGCATCCTGTAGTTGCCGTCACGTAACCTTGCGGCCTTGTCATCTTAGACTATACTGACCACCAATATCCTATAGCAGGGACTAGGCGCGGGCAGGCGCTACGGGTGGTCTCTGTACTTGAAGAGGAGCGCACGATGAGGTCGAAACTGATCGCCTGTGGGTTGCTGGCAGCCGGGTTGCTGCTGGTGGCCGGCTGCAAGGTGAACGCGTTGACCACGGTCAAGTCCGATGGGTCGGGCGAATTCCGCGCCGAGATGGGATTCACGGCCGACGAGGTCAAGCAGTTCGGCCAACTATCCTCCGGCGGATCGCCGGACATCTGCAACACCGCCCAGCAGGGCGGCCAGTCGATGCCTCCGGGCACGACGTTCAAGCAAGAGCAGCGCGGCGATGAAACTTGGTGCGTGGCCGCAGCTCCCTTTGCCAGCATGGACGAGCTGCGGAAGATGTATACGGACATGAGCAACGTTACCGTCCAGCAGCTGGACATCAAGGCTGGCAAGTTCACCTACGATGTCAGCCTCGACCTCAGCCAGGAAGGTTCAGCGCCGGCGCCGGTTCAGGCGACCTGGCAACTGACCATGCCTGGCGCTGTCGGCGCGAACAATGCCGACAAGGCCGACGGCTCGACGTTGACCTGGAACCTGACACCCGGCAAGACTGTCGAGCTCAAGGCCGAGAGCGGGCTGGGCGGGTTGTCCCTCCCATTCAGCCTCCCGGGATGGGCCTACGCGGTCGGGGTAGGCTGCCTGTGCCTGGTGGTGTTGATCGTGATTGTGGTGGTTGTCGTCGTACTGCTCCGGCGCCGGAAGACGCCGCCCGCGAGCGGAAGCCCGTCCTAAGAGGATCCCTTCTCGACGACCCATAGGTGCGAGAGACCCAATCCCCGCAAGGGTGTCTTCTCGAGCCCTTGAAGCATCGCCCGCAGCGGCCGACCCAGTGCCGGCCAGCGGGCGATGATGTTGTCATAGGCGCCGAAGATGATCGCCTGTCGGACGAAGCGGACCGGCAGACCGGAGAACAGTCGAGCGAGATCCTGCGAGGAATACGCGCGCACGTGCGGCGCCAGGCGATCGCGCCAGGCGCGCGGCAAATAGTTCACCAGCGGGACGTTGCCGAACCGATATCTGCCTCTCCAGAAGACGCCGTGCGTCTCGAATGGGTAGCCGCGGTTTGGCGCGAACACGATCATCCGGCCGCCCGGCTTGAGGACGCGAACGGCCTCCGCGACGGCCCGGCGGTCGTCGGCGACGTGTTCCAGCACCTCGTGCGACAGTACCAGGTCGAACGACGCCGCTGGGAAGGGCAGTGCTTCGCCGGCAGCGCAGGCAGTGGGCTGTCCGTTGCGGCCGGCTTCGACGGCGCGTTCGTGATCAAACTCGGCCCCGACTGCAATCCGAGCGCGCCCGGCCAACCGCTCGAGGTATGCGCCGACGCCGCAGCCGTCATCTAGGACGCAGCCGCCGGCGCGCTCGCCGGCCCCCTCCAGGATCATCGCCAGCCGCCGTTCCTGGCCGGCGCGCCAGACGTACGACGGCTCGCCGCACCGGGCGGCTTTGTCCATTTGCTCCGGCCTCATCCCGGCGTCCACTCTTCTTGAAAGCCAAAGCCGCGGCGGTTATCGATCCAACGCACCCAGGTGGGGACGAAGTGGTACAGGGTGCTGCCGCCGATCAATTCAGATAGCGCGGCGACGAAGGGGAAGCGTTGCTGATACACGGCCTGCGCCCGGCTGCGTTCGGTCGCCACGACCCGCCTGGCGTCCCCCTGCATTTGAACCCCGCGCAGCGCGCGCCAGTCCTTGATCTGAGGGTAGATGGCCACCGCGGCGCGCGCATCTCGCTCAAGGTTCCTGGAATGCAGGCTGTGCTCGTCCGAGAGGAAGACCAGATTCAGGTGGTCGTCGAAGGCGAAGTACACCGGCGTCGCCCGCGGGTCGCCCCCGGGCCCAATCGTAGCCAGTGTCATCGCTTCCGCCTCGGATAGGATGGACAGGACGCTCGGATAGTCGGCCATCGGCTGGGTTGCAGGGCTACAGGCCCTGCCAACGCGTGTAGGCTGGGTTGTCTATCCCCAGACGGAGTAGGGCGCGTCCGACGGTGGCGGAGATGACCTCGTCCAGCGATTGCGGCCTTCCATACAGGGCGGGCACGGGTGGAAACAGGATGGCGCCGGCGCGGGCAGCCAGGTCCATCAATCGCAGATGCCCGCGATGCAGGGGCGTCTCGCGGACGACGAGCACCAGCGGCCGGCCCTCCTTCAGCGTGACGTCGGCGGCGCGCACGATCAGATCATCGGCGTAACTGTTGGCGATGCCCGACAGCGTCTTGATCGAGCACGGGATCACGATCATGCCCCTGACGGCGAACGACCCGGAGGCGATCGCCGCGGCGATGTCGTGCGGGTCGTAGTTGACCGTCGCCAGTCCGGCGACGTCGCTGACCTTCCAATCCGTCTCCTGGCTGATTGTCACCTTGCCGGCGGCGCTGATGATCAGGTGCGACTCGGCGCCGGCCTCGCGCAGCATCTGCAGTGCACGGATGCCGTAGATGGCGCCGGAAGCGCCGGTGATGGCGACGACCACTCGCTCGGTCATGGACTCATGGCTCGGGGTGCGGGCAGGGGGCCGCCATCGTCTTGCGGCGCGTCCCCCCAATGGATCGCCACCGTTCCCAACATCCGGCGGACGAAACCGGTGGAGCAGAATCCGGCGGCGCTCATGCGGCTGGACAAGGCCTCGGCGCTCAGAAAGCGCTCGGTCGAGGCTGGGAGGTAATTGTACGCCTCGGCATCGCCCGCCACCAACCGGCCGAGAAGCGGGATCACGCGGCGGAAGTGGAACTCGATGGCGGGCCGCAGGAACCCGCGCGCAGGCGCGGTCGTGTCGAGGGACACGGCCCGGCCACCTGGATTGAGGACGCGCAGCTCCTCGGCCAAGACGCGATCGATCTCCGTCACGTTGCGCAGCAAGAAGCCGGAGATGGCCCCCGCGAAGCTGGCCTGGGCGAACGGCAGGTGTAGCGCGTCGGCGACGACCCAGGCGATGCGCCCTGAGTCGGGGCGACGGCGGCCGACGGTCATCATCTCCGGCGTGAAGTCGGCCGCCACGACGCGTGCCTGAGGCGCATGCCGCAGGAGCTCGAAGGCCAGATCGCCGGTGCCGGACCCCAGGTCGAGCACGCGGCCGCCGGAGGGTGGTGCCAGGCGGCCGACGGCCTCGCGACGCCAGCGCCGATCCTGCCCGCCGGTCATCAACCGGTTAAGCAGGTCGTACCGCCCGGCGATGCGCCCGAACATCGTTCGGACGTAGCGGGCGCGCGCCGGACCGGTCAGCTCGCTCACGGCCTACCCCGCAGCGGCAGGACGGCCTGGGGCACGAACGGGACCGGCTCCTCCGTCGATCCGGTGTACACGGTCAGACGATCGACGGTGAAATTGAAAGTCGGCGCCGGCGGCATGGTGAAGGCCCGGACATCGCTCTCCGTCTCGAAGCGGGCCAGCGTCAGATGGGGGACGAGATCACTGCCGTATACTCCCCCAAAGGCAGGATACTCGGGAAAAACCGCCGCCAGTCGTCGATAGAGATCGAGAATTGGCTGCGGGTCGCGCGGCTCGAGGAAGATCGCCTTGGGGAAACGGCCGTAGTGATCCAGCGTGATGCTGAACGGAGCCTCCTTGGCCAGGGCGCCCTCGAGCCGATGGACGGCGTCACCCAGGCGTTCCGGCGGAGCGAAGGGGACCAGGAGTGTGATGTGAGCGGGGATGTGCATCCAGGTGTCCGGCTGGAAACGCCGGCGCAGCGGGGCGGCGAAGGCCTGGACCGAGCGGGGCGGGACGATCAGGACGGCGCTCTGAATAGCCATAGTTAATTGACGAATTGCCAGCGGCACAAACGACGGTGCGCCCAATCGACGGCGAAATACAGACCGAGCCCCAGCAGGCTCATGGCCAGCACGCCGGCGTACATGCGCGGGTAATCGAACAAGGTCGTGCCGTGCAGGTAGATGTAATACCCGAGGCCGTGTTGCGTGGCGAACAGCTCGGCCACGTACAGCACCGCCACGGCGATGCCGATTGATTGGCGCAGCGCCGTGAGGATGGCCGGGAGGCTGGCGGGCAGGTAGACGAATCGGAACAACGCCCGCCGCCCGGAGCCCAGACTGCGGACCGAATACAGCAGCTCCGGTCTCAGGGCCGCGGCTTGATCGCGCACCAGCACTAGGACCTGGAAGAAAAGGATCATGAAGATGATCACGATCTTGGATAGGTCGCTGATCCCCAGGAATAGTAGGACGACAGGGACCAGGACGACCTTGGGAATGGGGAACAACAAGTAGATGACCGGGGAGAAGAACGCGTTCAGACGAGCCGACTGGCCCAGCATGAGCCCGGCCGGCACAGCCAGGGCCACGGCCAGCGCCATCGAGGCGACGACACGCCACAGGCTGGCCAGGAAGTCGAGCCCCAGGCCTCTAGGGAGATCGCTGAGGAAGACGCGCACGACGGCGATCGGCGCGGGCAGGATGGGGCGATGGACAACCAGCGCGGCTAACTCCCACAGGACCCCCAAGGCGACGGCCGCCAGCAGCACGCTGCCGCGCTTCACGTCGCCATCTCCAATGCCCGGCGCAGGGTGGTGCAGGCGGCGGCGTAGGCTGGGCTCTCACGAAACGCCGGATCTCCGGCGCCGGGGTTGTCGATGACCTGTCCGCTGCGGTTGGGCAAGCCGCGCAGCAGCAGAATCTTGCGGCCGAGCAGGGCCGCCTCCTCGATGGCGTGCGTGACGATGATCATCGTCAGCCCGCGCTCGGCCTGCAGGTGCATCGTCAATGCCTGCAGGCTCTCGCGCGTCGGGGCATCCAGCGAGGCAAAAGGCTCATCCATGAGCAGGACGTCCGGGTTGAGCGCCAGCGTGCGGGCGATCGCCGTGCGTTGGCGCTGGCCTCCCGACAGCTGGCCGGGATAGCTGTCGGCCACTAACGCCAGACCAAGCCGGTCCAGCCATTCGTCGGTTACTTGGCGCGTGGCCACGACGGCCTCGTCGCGCGGGGCATGCCGTCCGTCCGGGCCGTAAAAGCCCCGGACCCGCAGGCCGAGCGCGGCATTCTCACGTACGGTCGCCCAGGGCAGCAGGCCGAAGTCCTGCAGTATCAGGCCGGTGCGCGGCCGCGGCCGAACGAGCGATTCGCCTGAGACACGGATCTCGCCCGCCTCCGGCCGGCGCAGGCCAGCCAGCAGGTAAAGCAGCGTCGTCTTGCCGCAGCCGGAAGGGCCGAGGACCGCCCAGGCTTCACCGGCTTCGACGCGCCAGTCGAACCCGTCGAAGACCGGCGTGCCGTCGTCGTAGCCGAAGGCGACCGAGCGAAGGGCGATCATCGGTCCGGTGCTGTCGTCCACGGATCGGCTCAGGGTAGGTAGGCGCTGGATACGGAGGCGTCGAAGCTTACGTTGCCGGTCACCAGCCCCTTGGCCTTGGCCCAGTCGAGCGCATCAGCGAACTGCGCCTGGGTGGGAACGGAGGCCGTCGGGAAATCCGGGAGCGTGTAGCTGCCCATAACCGGCGCCGGGACGAGGTTCTTCTCGGTCAGCAAATTGCCCCACTTGGTCTTGTCGGCGTTGACGTCCCCGGTCGCCTTCTCGATCGCCAGCAGGAACCCGCGAATGGCCAGCGGCTGGCTGTCGACCACCGACTTGCGGAAAGAGAAGACGCTGTTACCGTATTCGGGATGGGTCGTATCGTCCAGGACGACCGTGGCGCCGGACTGAATGCCCAGATCGGATAGCGGGTCAGGCAATGTGGCCGCCTTGAGCTGGCCGGACTGGAGGAGTGACAGGCGGTCGGGGATCTTGGGCACGGCGATGATCTTGATGTCATCCGGGGCCAGTCCTTCGGCCGTCAGCAACCGGTCGGTGACATATTCGATGACCGTGCCTTGGGAGACCCCGATGGGGACGCCGCGCAGATCGGCCGCCTTCAGAATGCCGCTGCCTTTGGCGGCCAGGATACGGTATTGCGGATACTTGGCCGTGGCGACGCGGGCAAAGCGGACGACAACGATCTGCGTCGTGTCCTTGTTGTAGAACAGGGTCGAGACCAGGTCGTTGATCATGCCGTCGATCTGGCCGGCCTGCATGAGCTGGTCGCGTTCCGCGGCCGAGGCGACCGGGATGAATTGGACGTTGAGGCCCTGCTGCTTGAAGTAGCCCTCGGCGTCGGCGGCGTACATCGGCAGGGCGTCAAGGATCGGCAGGACGCCGATCTTGAGAGTCACCGGCCCTTGCGTGGCCCGTCCGCACCCGGCCAGCGCCAGCGCCAGGCCGAAGAAGATGGCGATACGGTTCTTCACGGGCATGTCTCCTTCCGGATCAGTGTGCCAGGGTGGCGGCGAGCGTCGTGGCGAACAAGGTCACGCTGATGATGCCGTTCAAATTGAAGAAGGCCAGGTCGAGGCGGGAAAGGTCGTCCGGACGGAGGATGGCGTGCTCATAGGCCAGCATCGCGCCGACCAGGAGCAGGCCGACCCAGTAGGGCCAGCCGAGGCCGGTTAGCAGCCCCAGCAGCACGAGCAAGGCGGCGGTCAACAGATGGTTGAGGCTGGACAGGGCCAAGGAAGCCCGGACGCCGAAGCGCGCCGCAAACGAGTGCAGGCCGTCGCGGCGATCGACGTCGACGTCCTGGCAGGCGTAGATCAGGTCGAAGCCGCCGATCCACAAGGTGACCGCGGCGAACAAGACCCAACCGGGAAGATCGCTTGAGGTCAGGAGCGTGCCGCGGATGGCGGCCCAGGCGCCGAGGGGGGCCAGGGCATCCGTCATGCCCAGGATCAGGTGCGAGAAGATCGTGAACCGCTTGGTGAAAGGGTAGCCGACCAGGAAAAGATAGGCGCCTGGGAGCAGGCGGAAGGGGAGCGGCCCGAGGGCGTAGGCGGCCAGTCCCAACACGGCGGCCGAAATGGCGGACCCGACCCAGACCGTGACGGGGGTGATGGCGCCGGTGACCAGGGGCCGGTTGGCGGTGCGCGGGTTGCGCGCATCGATCCACCGGTCGGCCAGGCGATTGGCGCTCATCCCTAGCGTGCGGGCGGCGGCCATGGCGAGGGTGATCCATAGGAATTGGGGCCACGTCGGCCAGCCGCGGGCGGCCAACAACATGCCCAGGTAGGCGAAGGGCAGAGCGAAGATCGTGTGCTCGAACTTGATGAGCTCGAGGAAATCGCGCAGGCGCTTGAGGAGGTCCATCATCTCCGGCTGGCCTGCCAGACGGCCACTCCCGGCGGAGGATTCTAACATGGATTGACCGCCGGGCCGCACGAGCAGATTGCGAAAGAATGGCATGGAAGAGCGGGGGGGGTTGTAGATGGGGTGTTTGGGGCTTCGCCCCAAGCACTACATCTACAAAACCATGACTCCGGGACAGCGTTTCTCCGCAGACTACGAGGCGGTCAGGCTGAGACCGTGAGCGAGTGGTAACCGGTGGCGCCGCTCGGGAAGGGGTCGCTGACTCCGGCGACCTGCGGTTCCCCTTTGGCGTCGTAGGCGCGCACGCGGAAGGTGTGCCTGCCGGCCTGGAAGGGCCAGTCGTAACGCCATTCCACCCAGGTGAGGGGACTGAGTGGTGGGACGCGCAGCTCGACCGCGGTCCACGGCCCATCGTCGACCTGGACCTCGACCCTACTGATGCCGCGGGCGCCGGCCCAGGCGATGCCTCCGACCGGGGCCGTGGCCGGAGTCCCCGACTGTGCGTCGAGGGCGACGGCGTCGATCACCGATACAGTTTCGGGCCGTGCCTCCTGACTCCAGCCCCGCTCGACCCAATAGCCCAGCTGAGCCTGATCGACGGCCTCCATGTGGGTGATCCATTTCGGCTGCTTCATGCCGTAGCGGTCGGGGATGTAGATGCGCAGCGGGAAGCCGTGGTCGGGCGGGAGCGGCTCTCCGTTCATCTCATACACGAGCAGGGTGCGATCGTCGGCGGCATCCGCCCGGCTGACCGTCTCGTAGAAACCATCTACCGATCGAATGGCGATGCCGATGGCCGAAGCCTGTAACCCGGCGTCGGCCAGTAGGTCTTTGAACCGCAAGCCTGTCCAGCGGCTGGTGCCGGTCAGGTCGCCGCCGACCGGATTGGAGATGCATTGCATGGTGACAAATTGAGTGAACGCGGGCCGGCTGCGCAGCTGATCCAGTGTCAGCGACATCGGGTGATCGACCAGGCCGCCGAGCTCGAGCTTCCAGGACGCGCCGTCGACTTGCGGGGGAATCGAGTCGATGTCGATGCGATAGAAGTCCGGGTTGGCGGTGACCTCGGGACGTGTCCCCGGGGCTGGCGTGATGCGCGCTGCCAGTGTCGGCTGCGGCGGAGAGGCGGCTGCGCCGGTGGTGCCGCTGGTGTCGATTGGCTGTGGCGCAGCGGGAGGAGGCGGCGGGCTGCGACGCAGCCAGTTCGACAACCCCAGGGCACCCAAGGTCGTCGCCGCGGCACCGCCGCCGACCACGGTCAGGAACTGGCGGCGCGAGAGGCGCGGGGCGGGCCCGGCCGATTCGGGTGCGGGCAAGGCCTGCAGCAGCCGACCGAGCGCCCAGCCCCACAACGTCAGCACGATCACGATCCAGACCGAGCTGTTAACAGCGTCGGCGGCGGAGAAGCCCAGTGAGGCCTCCACGGCAATGGCCGCGGCGGACAAGATGAAGCCCTCGATGGTCCCTGTGCGCGCGGCCGTCCCTGGCCGCTGGCCGGTGACCCCCGCCAGGATCGCGCCGAACAGGCCTCCGCCAACGATGAAGATCAGGATCGCCAAGCTGTGCTCGGCCGCCTTGGCGCTTGAAGCCGTCGGGCCCACGTGCAACACGGTGATGACGCGGACCATCAGCCCGATGGACGGGACGATCAGCCATCCGGGGAGGACCCGGGCCAGCCAGTCGAATAGGTCGAAGGGAAGAAAGGGGAGTTGGGCGAGGCGGTCGCCCAGGAGCATCAGGCCGATGACCGGCAATGCTGTCAAGGCGCCGATCAGGGCGCCGCCGAGCCAGGAATCGCGTTTCACGTCTACCGCTCCTCTACCGACTTCTAGGCACCAATGGGAAGGGCCGCATCTCAGCGACCCCACATGGCCCAATCATACTCGTCCGGATTGTGTATCCCATCACTTATGGCCGTCGACCTTGCGCGCCAAGGCTAGATTCCCATCTGGTCCCAGAGCTCGTCTACTCTGGCTCGCACTTCGGGCGTCATCTCCACCCGCTGCGGCCAGCCGCGGGCATAGCCCTCCTCCGGCAGCTTGGCAGTGGCATCGACGCCGATCTTGCCGCCGAAGGAATGCGCGTACGAGGCGTGGTCGAGATGATCCACCGGACCTCGGTTGATGACCACGTCGTGCGACCAGTCGACATTGCCCAGCGCCTGCCAGGCGGCCTGGCTCAGGTTCTGGATGTCGACCCACTCGTCGAAGACGACGATCGCCTTGGCCAGCATGAGCAGGCCGAGCCCCCACAGGCCGTGCATGACCTTGGTGGCGTGACCGGGGTAGCGCTTGCGGATCGAGACCAACACCAAGTTGTGGAACACGCCTTCACCGGGCATGGCGACGTCGACGATCTCCGGCAGGAACAGGCGCATCAGCGGCAGGAAGAGCCGCTCGGTCGCCTTGCCCATCCAACGGTCCTCCATTGGCGGAATGCCGACGACGGTGGCCGCGAAAATGGCGTCCGAGCGGCGGGTGATCGCCGTCGTGTGGAAGACCGGGAACGGCTCGACCGGCGTGTAGTACCCGGTATGGTCGCCGAAGGGACCCTCGGGCAGATGCTCGTTCGGGTCGACATAGCCTTCGATGACGATCTCCGCCTGGGCCGGGACCTCGAGGGGGATGCTGACACAGTCGACGAACTCGACCGGCTTGCCGCGAATCCAGCCGGCCAGGAGATACTCGTCGAGATTGGGAGGCAGCGGTGCCGAGGCGCACCAGATCGAGGCCGGATCGCCTCCCAATACGATCGCGGCGGGGATGTTGGGCTTGTGCGCGGCGCGGGCGGCACGCTCGTGCTCGGCACCACCCTTGTGGCGCTGCCAGTGCATGAGCAGTCGTTTGTCATCCAGGACTTGAAGCCGGTACATACCCACGTTGCGCACGCCGCTCTCGGGATCACGGGTGATCACCTGCGGGAGCGTGATATAGCGCCCGCCGTCCTCCGGCCAGCAGCGCAGCGCCGGCAACGAGGCCAGCGAGGCCAGGTCCTTCTGCACGACTTGCTGGACCGGGGCATGGTGCACCTTGGCCGGCCCGGCGCCGACCGATCGCAAGACGCCGAGTAGGTCCTGGCCGCGGGAGAGTAGCGGCCCTAGTCCCTGCGGCAGGCGCAGATCGAGGAGCGCCGCCAAGCGATGGTTCAGCTCATCCAGCGTTTCCACGCCCAGCGCCCAGGCCATGCGTTGAGCCGACCCGAACAGGTTGATCGCCACAGGGATATCGGAACCGGACACGGATTCGAAGAGCAGCGCCTTGTTGCGCTCGGCCGGCCCCTTGGAGACGCGGTCGACGATCTCGGTGATCTCCAGCTCGGGCGAGACGGAGGCGCGCACACGCACGAGCTGGCTGCGTTCTTCCAGCAGCGTCAGGAACTCACGCAGATCACGCAGGGGCATCGGACACTCCCGGGTAGGCTCGAGCAGGCGGGGCTTGGGGCGCGGCGGCGAGTAGTCAAACCTCTTGCTTGAGCTTGGCCTCCAGGTGAGGGGTCGAAGGTTCGACCAGGATGGAGCCGTCTTCGAACACGATCGTCGGCACGCTGCGGTAGCCGTGATTGACTTGAATGACAAAGGCTGCCGCCTCCGGGTCCGAATCGATGTCGATCCACACATGGGGGATCGAGTGTTTCTCCAGGAACGCCTTGGCCCGCAAGCAATCTCCGCACCAGTCCGCGCCGTAGACCGTGATTGTCTCCGGCCTCATCCTGTCCGCGCTGCCGGTCATGCTCATCTCCTCAGTCGGAATGCTTGCCGCACTCCATCGACCACTGGTGGCCGTCCGCGCCCAAGAAGGCGTCCGCGTCGGCCGGGCCCATGGACCCGGCCGGGTAGGCGGCCAGTGGCGGTGCCTGGGGGCCGTCCCATCCCTGCTGAATGGGGTCGATCAGGCTCCAGGCCAGTTCGATGGCATCGGCGCGCGTGAATAATGACGCGTCGCCGTTCAACGCGTCGAGCAGCAGACGTTCGTAGGCCTCGGGGATCGCGCCGGGGCCGAAGTCCTCGGCGTAATGGAAGTCCATGTCGACCGAGCGCATATCGGCGACGGACCCGGGAACCTTGACCTCGAAGTGCAGATGCATGCCTTCGTCGGGCTGGATACAAAGCGCCAGCGAATTGGGGCGGATCTCACGTCCGGGCGGCAGCGGGAACATCACGTGCGGCACCGACTTGAAGTAGATCACAATACCGGTCGCCTTCTCTGCCAACGCCTTGCCCGACCGAAGGTAGAACGGCACTCCCTGCCAGCGCCAGTTGTCGATGAACAGCCGGACGGCGCCGAAGGTGGACGTGTGTGAGTCCGGTGCGACGCCGGGTTCCTGGCAATAGCCTTGGTACTGGCCGCGCACCGAGTAGGTTGCCACCTGGTCGGGTGGGATGCGCCGAACGGCGCTGAGGACCTTGGACCGCTCGTTGCGCATGGCCTCCGGGTCAAAGGACGAGGGGGGCTCCATCGCCACCATCGACAGCAGTTGCATCAGGTGGTTTTGGAACATGTCGCGCAGCACGCCGACTCGATCGTAGAACTGGCCGCGGTGCTCGATCCCGACGGTCTCGGCCACCGTGATCTGGACGTGGTCGATGTAGTTGCGATTCCAGACCGGCTCGAAAATGCTATTGGCGAACCGGAAGACCAGGACGTTCTGGACGGTCTCTTTGCCGAGGTAATGGTCGATGCGATAGACCTGTCCTTCGGAAAGGACTTGATGGATCTCG
>JBGOYQ010000004.1:0-13275 GCA_041479735.1 Anaerolineae bacterium
CTTGGCGGCACGCTTGACCGACTTCTTCGCCGGCCGCTTGGCGGCACGCTTGACCGACTTCTTCGCCGGCCGCTTGGCGGCACGCTTGACCGACTTCTTCGCCGGCCGCTTGGCGGCGCGCTTTACGGTCTTCTTCACCGGCTTCTTGGCGGCTCTCTTCACGGTCTTCTTCTTCTTTGCTACTGCCATGGGTGAGTCCTCCTTCGCTCTGAGTCGGGAATTCGCCATCGCTGGGCTACATAATCCGATTGTACATCAATTACGAATTCTGACACGCGATGCGATATAGCGCAAGTGCCCCTTGGTGTTAGGCGCGCACATGCATCAAGCGACGCGTGAGGCAAAATCGCCGGTCAATTCACGCCGGATCGGGTTCGTGAGGACCGGCCGGATGGCATGCGAGTCCGATGGCAGCGGCTGGCGCGGACATGGAGGCAATCATTTCGGCCGCTAGGGTAGGGAAACGCGACGGCGTTGGAGTTGGAAACGAATAGAACCGTTGGTCTAGTCTCGCCTGACCATACTGAAATGCGGCCTCCGCCACCTGTGTCCAGGTGCCCATCTGCCGGGTAACATCTGGCACCCAGCACGGGCCGGGCCACGCCACCGCCGTGCTGTGACGAGACTGTTCGGACGACCCCAGCCAGGGCGCGACGGCTGCCTCAGCCCGCGCTTTCCGGGCGGCACCCCTCGCCTCCTGGCCCGGCCGTTCGGCCTCTACTCGCTCCTCGGCGCGCCTCGCAGCGTCGCACGGGCTCGGAACGCCAACCGTGCACGAAAGATGGCCCCGGGATTCATCGGCGAGCGGCTTGTCTCGGGACGGCGAGACGTCGAGTACCGCTGTACTGGTAGGGTGCCCGCTTCGGCCGATGGAAGTGGGGTACGATTCGCTTCGGTCCATGTAGACTTGTGGCCCACATGTGGAGGATGCCGGGGTGTCGAGCAAGTCCTACTTCGATGAGGTCGCCCCTCGATGGGAAACGATGCGGCGCTCATTCTTTTCGGATGGATTGCGCGACAAAGCGCTCTCCGTCGCGGCGCTCGAGCCCGGACAGATCGCCGCCGATCTGGGGGCCGGCACTGGCTTCTTGACCGAAGCCTTGATCCGACGCGGACTGCGCGTCATCGCCGTCGACCAGTCCGAGGCCATGCTGGCCACTCTGGCCTCGCATCTAGCCGGACGAGGGGAGATCGAGAGCCGGGTCGGGGATGCCGAGCGACTGCCGATCGCCGAAGGCGAGGTCGATCACGCCTTCGCCAACATGTACCTGCATCACGTCGAGCGGCCGCAGGTCGCGTTGCGCGAGATGGCTCGCATCGTCCGGCCAGGAGGTACGGTCGTCATCACCGATATGGATGAGCACGAGTTCGCGTTCCTACAGACGGAGCAGCACGATCGCTGGATGGGTTTCGCCCGGCAATCGGTCCGGGAATGGATGGAGGCGGCTGGGCTCAGTGACGTCCAGGTCGAATGCGTTGGGGAGAGTTGCTCGGCCACTTCGGAACGTGGCGCCGACCCGGCGACTGTCAGCCTGTTCCTGGCCTGGGGCCGCAGATAGGTTCAGTCGGCGATGGCGAACTCGGATGGGCTTCGGCTCGGCGCGTTCATCCTGGCCACGCTCGGTAGCCTGGCGATCGCCGGGCGCTCGCTGATTGATCCAAGGCGCCACGGGTTCTATCGGTTTTTCGCCTTCGAGGCCATCTTTGCATTGAGCCTGGTCAACAGCCCGGGCTGGTTTATCGACCCCCTAAGCATGCCCCAGATCGGATCCTGGATTCTGCTATCCGGGTCGGCCTTACTGGCGGTCTATAGCTACGCGTTACTGCGTTCGATCGGGAAACCGACGGGCGGCGTCGAGCACACGACGCGTCTGGTGGATGTCGGCGTCTACCGCTTCATTCGCCATCCACTATATGCCTCTTTGGTGCTCTTCAGCTGCGGCGCCCTCCTCAAACAGATCTCGCCTCTGGCCGTCAGCCTGACCGTTATCGCCTGTCTGTGCTTGTTTCTGGCTGGGCTGACGGAAGAGCACGAGAACCTGCGCAAGTTCGGCGCACCGTATGTAGATTACCTGCGCCGCACACGGCGGTTCTTCCCGTTTGTGTTCTGAGAGCTGAGCCCGGCTAGCGAGTTTGGCTTGAACGCGGTCCTGCAGCCGGGCCGCAAGCCATATGACGAGGTGGAATGAACCCGCAGGATCGCCCAACCAAGTCCGCCTCATCTATGAGGGTATCCGAGTGATGGAAGAGGTCGAGCCCAGACGGCCGTCGCCGAAACGGGCGACCGCCTCGAAAGGCAACAGCCACAGGCTGGGGCAGACCTTCGCCGCGCTGGGTCATTCCAATTACCGCCTATGGTTTGCCGGCCAGCTCGTGTCGCTGATGGGAACCTGGATGCAGACCACGGCCCAGGGTTTCCTGGTCTACCAGCTCACGCACTCCGCGGCCTACCTGGGTTACGTCGCCTTCGCCGCCGGGTTGCCGACCTGGCTCTTCACCTTGTACGGCGGGGTAATCGCCGACCGCATGCCTCGGCGCACGCTCCTCGTCATCACGCAGACGGCCATGATGGCCCTGGCGTTCCTCCTTGCCGCGTTGGCCTTCTCCGGGCTGGTCCGGCCATGGCACATCGTGCTCTTGGCCTTCCTGCTGGGGGTGGCCAATGCGTTTGATGCCCCCACCCGGCAGGCATTCGTCGTCGAGATGGTGGATCGCCTGAACCTGACCAACGCCATCGCCCTCAACGCCTCCATGTTCAACGCCGCCACGGCGGTCGGGCCGGCGGTAGCAGGAGTGACCTATGCCGTGCTGGGGCCGGCATGGTGCTTCACCATCAACGGGCTGTCGTTCATCGCCGTCATCGGCGCCCTGATCATGATGCGTCTGCAGCCGACGACGCTAGCACACCGGACGCAGTCGGTGATCACCGAGCTACGCGTCGGGCTGGCCTACGTCGCCGGCAACGCCAACATCTTGTGGCTGATGGGCGGCCTGGGCGCGTTCAGCCTGATCGGTCTGGGCATGACTGCGCTGATGCCGGCCTGGGCCGTCGAGATCCTGCACGGCGATGCGGCCACCAACGGTTGGCTGCTCTCCGCCCGTGGGATCGGCTCCTTGATTGCCGGCCTGCTGGTCGCCTCCATGGGGCGATTCCGAGGCAAAGGGCGATGGGTCACCATCGGCGGATTCGTCACCGCGCTGCTCCTCTTCGCCTTCGCTGTCACGAACCGGTTGCCACTCTCGCTGCTGACGCTGGCCGGGGTCGGATGGGGGTTCATGATCGTTGTCAGCCTGACCAACGCGTTAATCCAGATCGAGGTCCCGGACGAACTGCGTGGACGCGTGATGGGGATCTACACCCTCGTCTTCTTCGGGCTGATGCCGGTTGGATCTTTGCTGGCCGGCGTGACGGCGACTCGGCTCGGCGAGGCGGCGACGGTCGCCGTGGGTGCGCTCATCCTGCTGGGTTTTGCCGCCTGGGTTTGGCTTCGACGGCCCGAGTTGAGGCGCCTAGCCTGACGCTCCCGGGGTCTGGCATCCGATCAGACGCAAGGCTTTCTTGGGCTGCCTCCTGGCGAGGCGCTGACGGTGCGGCGTTGCCCATGGCTGGCGCGCCCCGTATAATGCCGGAACCAATGCCGATGCGGTGGACGAAGACGGACGAGGGGGTCAGGCCGATCCGGCGTCGAGGCGACAACACATGCCCGTCCGGCTGAACGGTATCGCCTGGCGGACCATAGGGGCCGTGCTCGTGCTCCTGGTAGCGCTGGCCGCGTTCTTCCACTCCCAAACCGCGAGCGTAGCCGCGAAGCCGGCCGAGACAGCCGTCGCACTCGATGGGCTTGAGGTCTACTTCATCGATCCGGGCGCCCGAGACGCCGCCCGGCATCGCGGCGGCCCGGACTGGGAGTTGGCGGCCGCCATGGACTCGGCGCAGCAATCGATCGACGTCGCCATCTATTCCCTCAACCTGTGGAGCATCCGGGACGCGCTGATCTCAGCCCACCGGCGGGGCGTGCGGGTGCGCGTGGTCACCGAGAGCGACAACATCCTCGGGCCGGAGATCGCCGAAATCAAGCGTGCCGGCATCCCGGTAATCGGCGACCGGCGCGAGACCCTCATGCACGACAAGTTTGTGGTCATCGATCGGCAGGAGGTCTGGACCGGCTCGATGAATCTCACTGTCGGCAGCGTCTACGACGACAACAACAACCTGCTTCGGATGAGGTCTACCCCGGTGGCGTCGGAGTTCACGCGCCAGTTCGACGAGATGTTCGTCGAGGATCGGTTCGGTCCGCTCTCGCTCATGGGTGCACCTCACGGGCGTCTGCCCGTCGGCGCGACGAGCGTGGACGTGCTGTTCGCCCCGGAGGATCGCGTCGCCGCCCGGCTAACCGACCTGATCCGGGGTGCATCATCGTCGATCGACTTCCTGGCCTACACGTTTACGGCCGATGGCTTGGCCGATGCCATGCTCGAGCGCGCCCGCACCGGCGTAAGGGTGCGCGGCGTGTTCGAACGCGATATGGCGGAGTCCCTGGGTAGCGAATTCCCGCGACTGCTGCAGGCCGGGGTCGAGGTACGCGTGGATGGCAACTGGGGTTTGATGCACCACAAGGTCCTGGTGATCGACGAGGGGACCGTGGTCACCGGTTCATACAACTTCACCCGCAGCGCCGAGGAAGGCAACGACGAAACCGTCGTCCTCCTGGACGACCCGTCGATCGCCCGACAGTACCTGCAGGAGTTTGAGCGCATGTATGCCGCTGCCGGGGACTAGTAGGATCTGGCGGAGTGGCATCTGTGTGAAGTGATCCCGTATGTGATGTTTCAGCCTTCGACTTAACCACTCCACGGGAGAATGCATTCTTTCGGCACCGCCTCTAATCCGTAAGTTGCCCGTCCACGCAGGTGTCCGGGGACGGACCCTTTCCATGGGAGCGAGCGATGGAAGACTACGAGAAGCTGGGTGTGTTCTACCTCGGGAGGGAGTACTCGCTGGAGAAGAAAGCCCCGGGCGATGGTCTGATCCTATATGACTCGAAGGACCTGGTGACCCATGCCGTATGCGTCGGGATGACCGGCAGCGGCAAGACCGGCCTGTGCCTCTCGATCCTGGAGGAGGCCGCCATCGACGGCATCCCCTCGATCGTCATCGACCCCAAAGGCGACCTACCTAACCTGCTGCTGACCTTCCCCGACTTAAGGGCCGAGGACTTCCGACCCTGGATCAACGAAGATGATGCCCGGCAGAAGGGGCTATCGCCGGATGATTACGCCGCCGAGCAGGCAGACCTGTGGAAGAAGGGGCTGGCGCAGTGGGGCGAGAACGGCGACCGGATCCGGCGGCTGCGCGAATCGGCCGAATTCGTCGTCTACACGCCGGGCAGCAACGCCGGCCTGCCGGTTTCGATTCTCAAGTCGTTCGCCGCGCCCGGCGCCGCCGTCCTGGATGACGGGGAGCTCTTGCAGGAGCGTATCGCCACGACCGTCACCGGCCTGCTGGGGTTGGTCGGCGTCGACGCCGATCCGATCAAGAGCCGGGAACACATCCTGCTCTCGACCATCCTGGGCTGGTGCTGGAAACAGAAGCAGGATGTCGACCTGGCGGCGTTGATCCAGTACGTGCAGTCCCCACCCGTGGGCAAGGTCGGCGTCCTCGACCTCGAATCGTTCTACCCAGCCAAGGATCGCTTCGGGCTCGTCTTGGCCCTCAACAACCTGTTGGCTTCGCCCGGCTTCGGCGCCTGGCTGGAGGGCGAGGCGCTGGATATCGGCCAGATCCTGCACTCTCCGACCGGTAAGCCTCGGGTGGCCATCTTCTCGATCGCTCACCTGGGCGACCCCGAGCGAATGTTCTTCGTATCCTTACTGCTGACACAGGTCCTGGGTTGGATGCGCAGCCAGTCCGGGACCAACAGCTTGCGGGCCCTGTTGTACATGGACGAGATCTACGGCTTCATCCCGCCGGTCGCCAATCCGCCCTCCAAGCCACCCTTCCTCACCTTGCTCAAGCAGGCACGCGCCTTCGGTCTCGGGATCGTGCTGGCAACCCAGAACCCGGTCGATCTGGACTACAAGGGCCTGTCGAATACGGGCACCTGGTTCCTGGGCCGCTTGCAGACGGACCGGGATAGAGCCCGCGTGCTCGACGGCCTGGAGGGCGCGGCCGCAGCGACCGGGACGAGATTCAATCGCCAGCAGATGGAACAGCTGCTAGCCGGGCTCGGGAGCCGCGTGTTCCTGATGAACAACACGCACGAGGACGCGCCTGTCGTATTCCAGACTCGATGGACCTTGTGTTACCTACGCGGTCCCCTCACGCGCGATCAGATCAAGGAGCTGATGGATCCGGTACGCAGTTCCCTGGCCACCTCACCCCCGGCAGCGCCGCCCCCTTTGACACCCGTCGCAGCTCCTTCTGCTATGGCAGCTTCGGCCGTGTCGGGCAAGCCGTCCGTCTCGCCGGATGTGACCGAAGTGTTCCTACCGGCACGCGGGAGTGCCCCGGCCGGCGCCTCGCTGCGCTACCAGCCGATGATTCTGGGCGCGGCCAAGGTCAACTTCGCCGATGCCAGGGCCAAGGTCGATGTGACCCAGGACACGGTGGCGCTCACCCCCGTCACCGACGAGGCCATCCGGGTCGACTGGGATCAGGCTCAGGCGTGCCCCGTGCCGGCGACGGACCTGGAGAAGACCGGGCAGACTGGTGCGGCCTACGCGCAGCTTCCGGCAGCGGCCGGCAAGGCCAAGAACTACGCCGGCTGGCAGAAGGATTTCGTGACCTGGCTGTACGGTAGCCAGACGCTCACCTTGCTGCGAAGCCCGAGGCTCGGCGTGCTTTCGCAGGCAGGGGAGAGCGATCGGGATTTCCGTGTCCGCCTGCAGCAGTCGGCTCGCGAGCAGCGGGACGAGGTCGTGGGCAGGCTGCGGCAGAAGTATGCGCCCAAAGCCGCCGCGCTCCAGGAGCGCTTGCGCCGCGCACAACAGGCGCAGGAACGAGAGGCGGCGCAGGCCAAGGACCGGCAGGTCCAAACCGCCATCTCCCTTGGGACGACGCTGCTGGGCGCCTTCGTCGGCCGGAAGGCGCTGGGGACGTCGACCCTGGGCAGGGCCACAACCGCCGCCCGCGATGTCAGCCGTTCGATGAAAGAGCGGCAAGATGTCGCACAGGCGGCGGACACGGTCGAAGCCGTCCAGAAGATGATCACCGACTTGGACGCGGAGTTGCAGGCTCAGGCCGCCGCGCTGGAAACCAGTATGGATCCGCAGACGGAGACGCTGGAGAGCATCGTCGTCAAGCCGAAGAAGACCAACATCTCTACGCAGCTGTTGGCGCTCGTTTGGGCTCCGTTCTGGGTCGACACAGGGGCGCAGGCGACGCCGGCCTGGGGCTGATTGTGTAGGCGCACCCTCAGGGTGCATTCGGGCGACGGGGAGGGGAGCGCGCCGGCGCGGGCTGAAGCTGGCGTCTACGCGTACGCTGGATGCCAGTCAGAGATGACGACCTGGCAGATCATCCACAGGACGAGTCCCAATCCAGAGACAAACAGCAACAGGAGCAGGCTCAGCGGGCTCCACAGCACATTGACCGGCTGCGCGCGGACGTCCAGGCAGGCTCCTAGCTATGTGTCCTGGACGATCTGCCGACTGAGGGCATTGGCGGCCAGCGCGGCGCATTGGGCCGGCCTACGACCGTGGCCAACCAGGCACCGCGAGAAGTGATGGAAGCCACCCGTCCGGCTCCTGTCCGGCGCGCACGCCGTCGACGCGATGACCCCGGGATCATCCTGTAGTCGGCGCCCGGCGGCCCGCGGTCGATGTGCGATCTCGGAGGCAGTTGGCCGATCGCGACGGCCGTGCCAATGGATCGCGGCCGGCCCCAGGCGCAGCGTTGGATGAGCAGGGAATTCGGACCGGGGGGACCTGCATGCCCGAGCCTTCGCGGGGTATTCTGCGAGGCTTGCGCACGCCGATCACGGATATCCTGGCGACTTTTACCCGCGCAGCACCACGAAGGCCGAGCCCTGCCGAAAGGCGCCTTTCCTGTGGTCCCGATTCAGTCGTCCGAGTGGTTGCGGATGTGGGAAGCAGCGCCGAAACCCAGACTCTCGCCCGCCCCCAGGGAGCGTCCTTAATACACGAGTATATCGGTGACAATTATCACTATTCAACCGGCCGGCAGCTTGTATGATGGGTCAGGTGTTTCAAACTCATGTGTGGAGGTAGAGTATGTCCCGCGCAAGCCATGTCGTTCAAGATCCGCCGCTGGCCAGGGTACTGTTCAATCATCCGCTCGCCGGCTGGCTGTGGCTGCTGCCGCGAATCTGGTTGGGCTGGCAGTGGGTCCAGGCTTCGGAGCACAAGATCGCTGATCCGGCCTGGGTGCAGACCGGGGCCGCGCTGAAGGGCTTTTGGGCCGGCGCAGTCGCCGTTCCGGCGACGGGCAAGCCAGCCATCACCTTTGACTGGTACCGCTGGTTTCTGGAGATCCTGTTGAACGCCCATGCTTACACCTGGTTCGCCAAGCTGGTCGCCTACGGGGAGTTCCTGATCGGCGTCGCGCTGATCGCCGGGGCGTTCACCGGGATCGCCGCCTTCTTGGGCGGGTTCATGAACTGGAACTTCATGATGGCCGGTTCGGCCAGCGTCAACCCCGTCTTCTTCGTCATCTCTGTAGGGCTGATCCTGGCATGGAAGGTGTCCGGCTACATCGGCGCCGATTACCTTCTCCTGCCCTGGGTCGGCACGCCATGGGGTCGGACGAGAGGCGCGAAAGCACAGAAGGCCAGCGCTCGCCCGGCGCACGCCCCAGGCGACTGACGGTCGATCGAGTTCGAAAGTCGAAGGGCCGGTCTATGCACCGGCCCTTGTGCCTTCCATCCTCGAGGGGAACCAGGCGGGGACCGGTCGTGCTAGTTACAGCCCCGCACATCGAGCAATGTTCGGAAGTCGCCGTCCGCGCTGGTCCGGTGCTCGATCGGCTTGACGCACGAACCTTCGAGCGCCTGCCGTTGGTCTGTTGTCATGCTGGCCCACCAACGTTGGTCGAGATAGATGTAGCTGTAGCCGGCATGATGGACGGCCGCCGGCTCCGGGTTCGCCACGAGCGCCTTCCAGTCGGGCAGCGGGGTGTAGATGTCGCTGTTTGCCCGCGAGGCTCGCCCGAAGATGGTCACCGCCCGTTCCGGCACAGAATCCAAGATCTGGGCGTTGGGTTCCAGTCGGTTCCAGTAGGCGCGCGCGAACTGCCCGTCCAGCTGCCGGATGAAGTAGCTCAGCGTCGGCGTTTGTATCGCCATCAGCTGCACTGCGAACAGCACGAAACCGCCGAAGACGGCGATCGCGTAGCCAAACCCGGCCGCCCAGCGCGCCCAGGCCCTAGCGCGTGGGAGCCAGCGCCAGAGGAGGGCGAAGCCGAGCAGCGACCAGAGCCACACCGCCGTGGCAGGCAGGCGCGTAATCGAACGATCGACGCCGTAACGGACGAAGATGGGCACGACGAAGCTCACGAGCGCGCCATAGCTGAGCCCCAGCCACAGCCAATGCGTGCTTCTCCGCCGCCGAACCGCGTAGTAAGTGACCCCGGGACCCAGGACCAACACGGGACCGATTTCGGCCAGTAGGATCGCCAGCTGTCCGGGCGCGAGCAGGGATAGCGGGCCGAGATGCCCCGACAGCAGCGCCGGTGGCCAGCGCAGGGAGAAGCCGTAGACGTTGGCGGAGGCGGCAGCCGCGGAGCCCGCCAACCGGCCCAAGAGTGCGCTGGTGACATCCGTCAGGAACGCGCCCTGCACCAGGGAGATGACGAGGCTGATCCCCAGCACCGCGGCCCAACTCCAGACCTCGCGGCGCAGACCTGCGCGCTGCCCCCGTCTCCGTGCCAGGAGGGTCAGGGCCGCGGCGACGATCACGCCGCCCAGCAAGACCGCGTAGACGTTTTCACCGCTGAGGGCCAGGTTGGCCAGGATCAGGCTGTAGGCCGCCACTGCCACAGGGGAAAAACGCGGCCGTGCCATCAGGAGCAGAAGCACGACCGTTAGGGCCGGAAGGGCGCCCGTCCCACCCAGCACGAAGTTCAACGGGTCGTAGATCGCGTTGGTGTAGGCGAAGGGATACGGGAACGGCCCGGCCCCTTGCGTCGCGAATGGGCTGATGAGATCCGTGGTCAGGCTCCCGCCGGCGGCGATCGCGCTGGCTTGAAGCTGCAGGCCGGCCGCCATCCTGGTTAGCCAGCTTGTCGGGAGGAACAAGAGCAACCAGCGCGCACCCCCGCCGAAGCCGAGCAGCAGGCTGCCCAGGACAGCGCCGAGCGAGCTGCCGGTCAACCGACGCAGCCACAGCCAGCCCAGGACCAATGTGAACGCGAATGCGAAAGCACGGCTGACGTCCCAGGAGCTCCACGGGTAGAAACCGCCGAGCCGCTCCAGGCACGCGGCGAAGACCTGCAGCGCGTAGTGATAGTTGAAGATCATCGCTGGGTTGAGGTAGAAATGAGGCGGGATATCGCCGGCGCCCATGATGGATACGAGCGGCAGGTGTAGGTAGTCATCGAAAATGGCCAGCCCGCGCAAGATCAGCGTGAAGATGGCGGTGATGCCGCCCAGGAACAGGAGTTGGGGCCAGGCCCGCAGATCACCAGGGTTCACGAAAGCCCGGCGACCGCGGGCGCTCCACCCTAGCAGGACCCCGGCCAGCAAGATCAGCCCAGCCGCGACCGAGAAGGCGGCAGGCAGGGGAAGCACACGGGCCAGCAAGTTGCTCAGGGTGAGGAACAGCACGAAGCCGGCGGCGATCCCGGTCAACAGTCGTTCCCTGGCTCTGGCGGCGAAGGCGTGGGTGATGATCAGCCAGCCGCCTACCGCCCAGGACAGGCACATGAGCCCGAGCGCACTAAGCTGCAGCGGGTCGACCGCGCGGATCCAGTACGTCATTCCAGCTCCGGGCCGGCTAGCCGGCTAGCGGCCAGTTGGGGAGAACGTCGATGTCGAGCGCGTCGCGCTGGCCGGCCAGGTAGCGGCGATGCCCGACCGCGGCGATCATGGCAGCGTTGTCCGTGCACAGCGACAGGGGCGGGACACGGACGGGCAGGCTGGAGCGTTCCTGGAACGCCTGGCGCAGCGCGCGGTTGGCCGACACCCCGCCGGCGACCAGGATCTCGCGGGCGTCGAAAGCGGCTGCGGCTGCCAGGGTCTTGCTCACCAGGACGTCGACCACCGCCATCTGGAATGAGGCCGCCAGGTCGGCGATGGGTAGCCCCGGCCGGGGGGGTTCGACCGCCGCGGCCAGGCCCGGCTGGCGGGCGCGAACCTCGCGCAGGACGGCGGTCTTGAGCCCGCTGAACGAGAAATCCCAGGTCCCCTCCAGCCACGCGCGCGGCAGCTTGAAGGCCTGGGCATCCCCCTTATCGGCCGCCGCCTGGATAGCCGGCCCACCCGGATAGGCCAGGCCCAGCAAGCGGGCAACCTTGTCGAACGCCTCACCGGCGGCGTCGTCCAGCGTGCCGCCCAGGCGCTCATACGTCAGGTGGTCGCGCATCAGGACGAGCTCACTGTGCCCGCCGGAGACGATCAAGCCCAACAGGGGGAACTCCGGCTCCACCTCTTCCTCGACCAGCCAGATCGAGTACAGATGCGCTTCAAGGTGGTTGATGCCCAGCAGGGGAAGCCCGGAGGCGAGGGCCAGGCCCTTAGCCATGGCTAGGCCGACGACGAGCGAACCGGCGAGCCCCGGGCCCCGGGTCGCGGCGATGGCGTCGATGGCCTCCAACCCGACATGTCCCTGGTGCAGGACCTCGGCGACGACCGGATAGATGGCCTCGATGTGCATGCGCGAGGCAACCTCGGGAAAGACGCCGCCGTATCGAGCGTGCTGCGCAGCCTGCGATGCCACCAGGCTGCTGATGATGTGCCGCCCGTCCTCGACGATGGCACAGGCCGTCTCGTCGCACGAGGTCTCGATCGCCAGAATGCGTGTCTCGCTCGTCATGCCCCCATCACCTTGAGCACGAGATCGTCGGGGTAGGGCGCCAGCACCCCGGCCGTCCCGTCGGCCTGCATGCAGACCGTATCCTCTAATCGGATCCCGAAGCCTCGATCGGGGTAGTAAAGCCCGGGTTCTACCGTCACTACCGAACCGAGCGCCAGTCGGTCGGTATTCGTCTCAACGTCTTGGAAGGTAGGCGTCTCCTGGACCTCCAAGCCGACGCCGTGGCCAAGGCTGTGCACATAGCCCAGCTCGGTTCGCGGGTCGGTATGGATCGTCGGGTGGCCACGGGCTTCGAACAATTCGCACGTTCGAGCCTGGTACTCGCGGCACAACTTCCCGGTCCGCAGGCTGGCCAGCATCTCCTGCTGGACGGCGCGGACATCCTCAAACGCTTGGAGGATCTCGTCGGAGGCGTGATCCAGGCACCACGTCCGAGTGAAGTCATAGAAGTAACCGCCGCCGGCCTCACAAGGGAAGATGTCGAAGACGATCGTCTTCCCCGTGACTACCGGATCGTCATCGCCGCCGACGCTGTGTGGCACGCCCGCATCGCGGCCGACGGCGAAGATCGTGCCCTCCGGGTTGTCGGCGCCGCGCATCGCCAGCCATAGGTTGATACGGCGCTTAACCTCACCGACCGTCAGGACCTCTCCCCGGCTGTCTTCGAGCACGCCCTGGCGCACCCGATGTGAGGTCAAGAAACCGGCGACGTCGGCGACCACGCTGGTTGTGATATGACCGATCCGACGAATCCGCTCGATCTCGTGAGGATTCTTGGTGCCACGCGCGCGCGAGACGACATCGGCCGAGCGACCCAGCCCCAGGATTTCGACATCCGGCACGAGTGCGGACAGGTGCTGAAAGGCGCCGTATGCCGGGCCCAGCTCGACGCGCCCCAGGATGCCGACGCGACCGGTAACGCCATACTCGGCGATGAGGCTTCGATACCGAAATGCATCCGCCAGGACTTGATCGCCTCCGGCCTCTTTCAGGAGCTTAAGCGGCTCGTAGTCGTCGAGGCACTTCACCTTCAATCCCGTCCCGGCAGCCTCGTCGCGTTCCATCGGCCGATAGAAGAGAACCGGCTCGTCGCCGCGCCGCTTCAAGACGATTCCGGCGGTGATGTGGGCCCGGCCGACCATGTACGCCATCGACGGATTGGCCGCCGCGGCGCCGACGATGAGCAGCGCATCCAGATGGTCATCGGCCATGAACCGATCGAGATCGGATTTCATGTCTGCTCCTCGATGCACGTCGGCCGCGGGGACACGGCAGCGAGGCGGCACC
>JBGOYQ010000005.1:0-12654 GCA_041479735.1 Anaerolineae bacterium
ACACTGAGTGAAGGCGAGGTCAGGATGGGCGCGCCGGCGTCGTATTGCCAGACGACGACGCCGTTGGTGCCGTTCAGGGCGCTCAGGGCCCCATCGGTGGACGCAACATACACGCGGTTCTGGCCGTCGTCGATCAGCGGTGCCGTAGCGCTCGGACCGGTAGGCGTCTTCCAGGCGAGTGAACCCGAGGCGGTGTCGACGGCGTACGTGTAGCCGTCATAAGAGCTGAAGATGACCGTGCTGCCGAGGACCCCGGCCGTGTCGCGAATCGGCCCCCGAGTGACGTACAGCCACAGCGACGCCCCGGTCGCGGCGTCACGCGCGTACATCGCCCCATTCATGGAACCAATGAAGAGGCGACCGCCAACCACCACCGGTTGCGCCCGCGAGGCAATCGGAACCTCATCCCACTTCCAGGCATAGCAGTAGGGCGGGTCGACCTGGACGGGAGAGTCATTCGTGCGTTGGGCGTCATGGCCCAATTGGGGCCAATCACTAGTCGCGGCCTGCGGGGCGAATGAAGCTTCCGCTGCCAGTGAACTGGAAGACACTGGAAGCGAGGCAAGGGCCATGCTCGCCATTAAGCCGGCGGCTAGAACTACACTTACCCGTCGAATATGCTTACGTGTCAACATCGAGTTGGTGTCTGCCGGAAGGACTGCGCCGGGGGCCCCTGAGGAACCCGGTCGTTCGATCCCACCAATCGGCCTAACCAGTGAGGCCTAATACTCCGGTATGTCACATTGTCCGGGACGGCTGGTCGCCTTTCAATGGGGCAATGGTCATGGGCATTATGAGACGACCGAGATATGGGGGTTGTCCCGGGGCAGGCGCAGTCGCCCCGACAGATATGCGGGTGACAATACCGCGGCGAGATTAGATCGAGATGAGTAAGTGCTGTCGGGTGGGGAACCCGACCCCACATAACTGTGCTCCGTGCAGGCGGATATTGAGCGCCGGTCTCTCGAGAAGCTAACCCGGGATCGCACCTTGCTGCTCAAGGCGCAGGCTGATGTGAGCTGCGGGTGCGGCCTATTACCTTGTCGTGTGCGACAGATCTGGAATCCGGCCTTGCAGGTCCGAGTGCTAGCAGTTAGAATTGCCGTGGTACTTCAGTACATGGACTTCAGCCTCACCTCCATCCCCGGCGTCTTCATTGTCCGCCCCACGGTCTCCACAGACGACCGCGGTTTCTTCATGGAGATCTATCACGCGCGCGCGTTCGCCCAAGCCGGGATTGATGCGTCATTTGTGCAGGATAATCACTCGGGTTCGAAACAAGGAACCCTGCGCGGCCTTCACTACCAGATCAAGCAGCCTCAAGCCAAACTCGTCAGGACCATTGTGGGGGAGGTGTTCGATGTGGTCGTGGACCTGCGCCGAAGCTCGCCGACCTTCATGCGCTGGGTCGGTGCCTACTTGTCCTCTGAAAACCGGCAGATGCTCTCGGTCCCGGCTGGATTCGCCCATGGGTTCTACGCCCTGAGTGAGTGGGCCGAGATAGCCTATAAGGCTAGCGATTTCTACGCTCCTCAGTGGGAACGAACACTGGCCTGGAACGACCCGCAAGTAGGCATCGCCTGGCCATTGATCGGGGGCGCGCCGCCCATCCTGTCGGCCAAAGACGCGGCTGGCAGACGGCTGCCAGAGGCCGAGACTTATGCGTGAACGCGCCGTCTGGCCGGTGCCTGTTCTCTTGGGCGCGCCGTTGGCTGGGTGGTCGCGCAATGACATTCGGATCGGACGCGCTCGAGGGGAGGGGCGATGAGAGGCATTATCCTGGCGGGAGGGCGCGGGACGCGGCTTCATCCGCTTACTCTGGGTGTGAGCAAGCAGCTGTTGCCCTTGTACGACAAGCCCATGATCTACTACCCGCTCTCTATATTAATGCTGGCTGGCATCCGAGAAATCCTGATTATCGCTACGCCGGAGGATCTACCGGCTTTTCGACGCCTGCTGGGAAGCGGGAGGCAGTGGGGTCTAGAGTTGGAATATGCAGAGCAGGCCGAACCCCGCGGTCTTGCGGATGCTTTTCTTGTCGGTCGGGATTTCGTCCGCCATGAGCCGGTATCTCTGATCCTGGGGGATAACATATTCTTCGGCCAAGGGATTCCCCAGAAACTCAGGGCAGCTGCCGCGCTTACGGAGGGTGCACTCATCTTTGCCTACCCTGTCCGAGATCCTCAGCGCTACGGCGTGGTGGAGTTTGATCGCCTTGGAAAAGCCATCAGCATCGAGGAAAAACCCGCAAAGCCGCGATCTCACTTCGCTGTTCCGGGTGTGTACTTCTACGATGGCGAAGTAGGCGACATCGCCGCTACCCTGAAACCTTCCCCTCGGGGGGAATTGGAGATCACGGACCTTCATCGGCACTATTTGCGCCAAGGCAAGTTGCGTGTTGAGATCCTGGGCCGCGGGGTCGCCTGGCTGGACGCCGGGACTCACGAGTCCTTGCTTCAGGCTGCCAACTTTGTCCAGGCCGTCGAGGATCGGCAGGGGCTCATGATCTCCTGCCCGGAGGAAATTGCATACCGGATGGGCTATATTGACGCAACCGCCGTGCGCGAGTTGGTATCACGGATGAGCGACAACCACTACAAAGCCTATCTCGTCTCGCTGCTGGATGATACTTTCTGGCCTGCGGCCAGCGAGTGATGACCAGGCGCATCCTACTCCTGGGGAAGAACGGCCAGCTTGGGTGGGAGCTGCACGATAAGCTTGCCCCCTTGGGCGAAGTCGCTTCCTGGGAGCAACCCGAACTCGACCTGAAGAAGCCTGGGCCTCTGCGGGAGATCATCCGTAGCTGCCATGCGGACGTGATTGTCAACGCGGCCGCCTACACTTCCGTGGATCAGGCCGAATCGGAGTTGGAGACTGCCTGGGCTATCAATGCGCTGGCCCCGGGAGTAATCGCAGAGGAGGCCCGAAAGCTCGGCAGTTTCCTTATCCACTACTCGACCGACTATGTGTTCGACGGTCAGTCGGATCGACCTTACACCGAAGCCGATCCGCCCCGGCCGGTGAACGCGTATGGCGAAAGCAAACTTGCAGGGGAGCAGGCGATCCAGGCCGTCGGCGGGGCGTACCTGATCCTTCGGGCAAGCTGGGTTTATGGCCTTCGTCGGCGCAGCTTTGTGGGCCAGGTGCTTCAGTGGGCCCACTCCCAGCCGACCATGCGTGTGGTGACAGATCAGGTGGGGAGTCCGACCTGGTGCCGCGCCCTGGCAGAGGCGACGGCGCGGCTCATCGAGCAGGATGGTGATCAGCTCAGGCAGGTGCTGGCTGAGCGTTCCGGAGTTTACCATCTCGCAGGGTGGGGCAGTGTCAGTCGATTGGATTGGGCAAGGCTCATCCTGGCTCTCGACCCCAACCAGGAGAGGCAGGTCGTCCGGAGCATCGAGCCGGCACTGAGCCAGGATTTCCCGCTGCCGGCGAAGCGGCCGCAGTTCACGGCACTGGATTGTCGGCATATTGAGCGCATTTTTGGGTTGCGATTGCCGGACTGGGAGGATTCCCTGCGCCTGGCCATGCGGGATGCTTAAGCGACGCGCTCGGGGCGCTGCGTCACGGAAGGGAATCCCGTGGCGATCGGATGGCGATTGCAAGACTATCTTGACACGAGGACTCCCACCCGACTGCTGACAGAATCTGTGCGATGGAGACCATGTCTACGCCAACTCACCTACCAGCAGTCTTCCTTGACCGCGACGGGGTCATCATCGACAACCGGGATGACTACCATCGCTCATGGGACGACGTCCGGATCATCCCGGGAGCCCTGGGGGCGCTCGCGCGCGCCAGCACTGCGCCGTTCAAGTTCGTGATTGTCACGAATCAGTCAGCCGTTGGCCGTGGGCTCATTAGCCTTTCTGATGCTGAATCGATCAACGAACGCCTGGTCAGTGAAGTGGGAGCTCATGGTGGTCACATCGATGGGGTGTTTATGTGCCCGCATTCCCCCGAAGCCGGTTGCGATTGTCGAAAACCTGAGCCGGGTCTCATCCTCCAGGCTTCCCGTGAATTGTCGATTGATCTCGGCCGCTCAATTCTCATCGGGGATGCCATGAGTGACATACAAGCGGCCCGAGCGGCCGGGGTCCCGAGCGCGGTGCTTGTCAAGACAGGCCGGGGAAGCGAGCAACTTCCCCTGAGGCAGGCCGGGGCGCCCGATCCGTTTCCTGTGTACAAGGATCTGGCTGAAGCTCTTTGGCGGCTTCTCGCTAACCCCTAGGAAAGAAGATGCCCGCCTTCCCATGAAGGCGGGCATCTTCTTTCCTAGGCAAATCCACAGTCTAATGCCTAAGTGACTTCGCTCTTCGAAGGATCCGCCGATGAGATAGCGACGGCCGTCTCCCCTCCCGAAGGCTTGGCCTCCGACTTGAGAGCTGTCAGCACCAGGGACTTGCGTCGCGGTCCGTGCTCCTTCGCTTCAGAGTTGTATCCGTAGTAGCTCCCGTAGCCCCCCAGATCGTCCAGCTGCCTCCGGGAGGCGCCGTTGACCACCATACCGACGACGCGGGCGCCAGTACGCGCCAGCTGAGCTTGCATGGTCCTGGCAGCACTTCGCAATGTGTAGCCGAGGCGTGCAATGAGAATAACTCCATCGACTTTGGAGGCTAGAACGGATGCATCGGCAAGAACGAAGGGTGGGCCATCGATGATCACAATGTCTGCCCGCTCCCGGACTGCTACCAGTATCTGGTCCATGCGGTGGGAGCTCAAGAGTTCGGTTGGGTTGGGGGGAGGCGCTCCGGCGGGGATGACCAGCAGAGTGGTGTCACCCCAAGTTGTGAGTTCCCCGAAGGTCTCCTTTCGTCCGAGGAATACATCGCTCAGGCCGGCCTGATTCGGAATGCCCAGGACTTTGTGTATCCCTGGGCGCCGCATATCTGCGTCCATCAGCGCGACGCGCTTCCCGGCTTGCGCCATAACCAATGCGAGGTTGACCGCCACAGTCGTCTTGCCCTCCCATGGCCCGGGGCTGGCGACAAGAATGGTATGGAGCGGCTTGTCCACCGCAGCAAACTCCAGATTCGTCCAAAGGCTGCGAAATGCCTCCATCGCCGCTGACCCGTTCAAGGGATTGGCCAGTGGACTTTCTCCAGCCCCAAGGGCCGGGGCGTGGAACTCTCCAAGTAATCCAATGACGGGGAGGTGCAACAGTTGCATCGCTTCCTCGGGAGTCTTGAGGGACGTATCCATGTACTCCAGCAAGTAGGCGGTGCCACAACCCAAGATGCACGCGGCCAATCCCGCCAGGAGAGTTAGCAGCCGGTTGCTCGGACCCAGAGGTTGAGAAGGAAGCGAGGCCGGCTCGATCAGACTCAGAACATTGGTGGCACCGCCTGAGCTGTTGGAGAGAAGAGATGCGTAGTTGGTTTGCATCGCGGATAGCTTGGTCTGCAGCGCGTTGAGATTATCCTGGGCGCGCGCGATGTCGACGGCGCTGCTCAAACCCGCCAATTCCTTCTGCTTTGTGTACAGGTCGCTTTGCACCTGCTGGATCGAGCTTTGCATATAATCCAGCTGCGTCCCGACGAACTGCTGGCGCCCTTGCTGGTCGGTGTTGGCATCGCTGGGGCTCAAGCGAATGACCTGATTGGCTAGCTCATTGGCTACTGCTTGGGCCCGTTGCGGGCTGGTATCGGTCACCAGAATCTCGACCAACTGAGCGTCCGGGACGGGCAGCGTAGTGTAAACTGGCAGCCTCTTGAGGCCCAAGGCTTCCATCGTCGCATTACGGACTGGGTCACGGCGGGCGAGCTCGGCGTAGGTGCCAGCTAGCTGTGCATCAAGCCCGAACTGAGCGCTTGTGGGATTCGGCTCGAGGACCGTGCGGCCGATCATCAGTGTAGCTTGGGCCTGATAGGTAGCCGGCTGCGAACGCAGGAGCAACGCGCTCGAAACCACACCTACCGCGGTTGCCGCCAGGATCATCCACCACCATTTGCGAAGCGGATCTAGGTACGGTTGAATTGCCATTGTCTTTCCTACCTTCGCCATAACGAGCGAGGCGTCAGGATATGGGCGAAGGATTTCGCCTGCATTCTACCAAGATTCCTCAAGTGCCCCGGATTTGTGTCGAAAAGGGCTTGCGCAGTACCAGCGGCGCCCGATGTCGCGCAGTGTAACGGCGCATCCCGCCCCGGCTTCGAGCTGATGCGGTCGGTCTTTACAGACCCTGATCGCCGTACGGGTGCACGGAGGCGGCGTCTTCCCTGCGCAGGTCCTGCGGCATCTCAAGGATTTCGGCACCGCTGAGGGAGACACATGACGCAATGGCCATGAGTAGGACAAGATCATCATGCGTGAACGGGCTGCCGTTCCTCTGGATAACGGTCAGCACGCCGACGACTCGCCCTCCGGCGAGTAACGGCACACTGGCAGCCGCTCTGCGGTGTCCATCTTGCTGCTCCCAGGCCCTTCGCAGCCAGCGCGGATCATCGAGAGTGCTGGCCACCAACGCCGGTTGCCGATTTTCGACGACCCAGCCCGCTAATCCGTGTCGGACGGTCTCCTCCAACCCTTGGCCGGTGCGAAACATGTCTCCGTAGGCAAGGACGGCTTCGACCACGGTCGCATCCGCACCCAGTACGATGAGGCTGCCGCTGCTGGCTCCGACGGCATGCAGGGCGAGGCGAAGCACACGCTGAATCACGGTAGGCAGGTCGCGATGTTGCTCCAACTCTCGGCTAAGGTTCGCCAGCAATTCCAGTGTCGTGCGTGCCCGATCCGGCCGCGCCGTCTCCGCGGGGACCGGTAGGATTGAGACCGATGGCGTCCGCGCCGGCGAAACCGGCACGGAGAGGAGCTCGACGGTCGGCTGGTGGACGGACATGGGACGCACGTCTTCCCGCAGAGCCTTGCAGATCATGTGCTCCAAGGATAGATGGGCGTCCTCCACATGCTCGATGACATTGCTGGGAACGTGTACCTGGACGTCCACGAGTGAAGCCAGCCGTCCTCCGTCGAAGCCGGTGAAGCCGATGGTTGTTGCCCCAACCTCGTTGGCCAATTCGATCGCGCGTAGCACGTTCGGGGAGTTCCCACTGGCAGAAATCCCGATGACGACATCGCCGGGATGGACAAGGTTGGCCAGTTGTTGCGCGAATGCGTTCTCATAGCCCTCGTCATTGGCATAGGCCGAGAAAATGGCCATGTTGTCGGTCAGTCCGATGGCGCAAAACCGAGGGAGGTCAGCACGGCGCGTGTTCTTCGCCAAGTCGCATACGAAGTGCGAGGCGGTCGAGGCGCTGCCTCCATTTCCCATGATGAATACCTGGCGATGCTCACGGCGGGACGCTTCGAGCAGCTGGATGACTTGCTCGATCTGCTCGATCGGAAGATCGTCCAGGGTGCGGTGCAGTTCCTCAAGGTAGCTGCGAATGTGATCCATGTAGTACCTCCACCATGCAACTAGTCGGCCGACTTCCCAGACCGATCATGAACGTCGATAGTCGAAGATGACTTTGGTGCCATCCGCTTCGAGGCTGAAGGGAAGCTCCTGCAGATGCGGGAGAGCAGCCCGCACATCGTCTTGTTTCTCGCGTGGGCAGTACAGCAACAAGAAACCGCCTCCGCCGGCACCGGTCAGCTTGCCCCCCAGGGCGCCGGCACGACGAGCGGACTCGTATAGGGCGTCCAGGCTGTCGTTGCTGATCTGACTGGCCAGTTGCTTCTTGAGCTGCCAGCTCTCGTGCAATAGACTACCAAGGTTCTCGACTCGTCCCGACTTCAGTTCACCGTGCGCTTCCTCCGCCATCTGCTTCATGCGTCGAAGAATGGGACGCCGGCCGTTGATGTTGGTCTTTTGCTCGGCCAGGACGCTTCCGGAAGTCCGCGTGATACCAGTAAAGAAAAGCAAGAGGTTCTCATTGAGCTTTCGCCGAGTGTCCTCGTTCAAGCAGACCCGATCGGTGCTCACCGTCCCATCCGGCCGGAACTGGAGGAAGCGCAATCCCCCGAATGCGGCGATGTACTGATCCTGAATCCCGATCGGTCTTCCGAGTGCCTCGATTTCGATATGGCAGGCCTCATGGGCGAGGCGCTCGGCAGGGACGATCTCGCCCATGTAGGTGTACATGGCGTGCAACGCGCCGACGGTGACCGCACTCGAAGAGCCCAGACCGGATCCGGCCGATGGTATATCGCCCATAGTGGTGATCTCGACGCCCTCTCGGATCCCTGTCGTTCGCAAGGCTTCACGGATGAGCTCGTGCTGTATCTGGTCGATGCTCTCCACCATTTCCGTGCGTGTATAGCCAACCCGTAGCATTCGGTCGAAACGGCGCTTTATTGTCACGAAGATGTATTTGTCGATGGCGGTGCTTAGGACGCACCCGCCTTCTTCGCTGTAGAAAGCGGGAAAGTCCGTGCCACCCCCGAACAGGCTGACGCGCAATGGGGTCTGGACGATAATCATGCCGCTCGCTCTAGGGCCTTGAAATGATTGACGGTCAGGCCCAGGCCGTCCTGCAGAGGAACGCTTGGCCTCCATTCCAGGTCGGCGCGAATCCTATCGGCCGCCAAGAAAATTCGGCGTGTCTCGCCCAGCATGGCAGGGCCATACCCAGGGCCGTGTAGATATCCAGTCGCCTGCTTCAACGCCTGGAAGATTTCGTTGACGGTGGTGCCGCGGCCCGAGCCCAAGTTATAGATGTTGCTTCCCGTCGCATCTTCCAGGGCGAGCAGATTGGCGCGCGCACAGTCTCCGACGTAGACGAAGTCTCGTTCCTGATTGCCGTCCCCATTGATCATCACAGGCTGACCGGCCAGCATCTGGCCGACAAAGATAGCCACCACACCCGCCTCACCGTGTGGATCCTGGCGCGGTCCATACACATTCGGGTAGCGCAAGACGGTGTACTCCATGTCGTAGTTCTGGCGATACATGAACAGGTAGTGCTCCACGGTGTGCTTGCTGGCGCCGTAGGGGCAGATGGGATTGACGGGATGGTTCTCGTCGCAGGGCAAGTACACCGGCTCGCCATATACCGCGCCTCCGGAAGAGATGTAGATCACATGGCGCACCTGCGAGCGGCGCGCGCACTCCAGCAAGTTGATGGAGCCCAGGATGTTGACGCTGGCATCGAAAAGTGGGTCCGCCACGGACCGACGGACGTCCATCTGGGCTGCATGATGGTTGACGACATCGGGGTGCTCCTTTTCGAAAATCCCGGCAAGCTGTGGATCGCGGATGTCGAGGCGATAGAAGGTCGCACCGGGGTTGATGTTGGCCTCCCGGCCCGTAGACAGGTCGTCCACAATGACGACCTGGTGGCCTTGCTGCAGGTACTGATCCACTACGTGCGAACCTATAAAGCCGGCGCCCCCGGTAACAAGGACCTTCATAATCGCCTCCTTCTAAGTAGAATTGCGATGGAATGAGCTTAGACGACTACCACACATGAGCCGAACCTCGGCGTTCTCGGCTCTAGTAGACCGAATCCTTGAAGAGGAACAAGGGAGTCGGGTGACCCGTCATGAGGTCACGCGAGGTTGACGGCCAAGGAAAGAGCCTCGGCGGACGCGGGCAGGGCGGCAAGGGGGGCCCCCCCAGGTCAATAGGCGCCGCGTCCCCACAGAACGGCTGGAAGGGTCCTGAGCAGCAACTGCAAGTCGAACCATATGGTCCAGTTGCGGATGTAATACATGTCAAGTCGAACTCGTTCCTCGTAAGAGATGTCAGCACGCCCGCTGACCTGCCAGAGCCCCGTAATGCCGGGGGAGACCGTAAGCAGGTTGAGATCCCACTGGTTGTACTTGCCGATCTCTTCCGGGGCGATCATCCGAGGTCCGACCAGAGACATTTCACGGCGCAGGACGTTAACCAGTTGCGGAAGTTCATCGAGGCTGAGGCGACGTAGGAGTCGCCCAATGCGGGTGATCCGGGGGTCGACTCTAAGCTTGTGATTGAGCGCCAGCTCTGTCTGCAGGTCAACTCGGCCGGCCAGGATTTCATCGCCGTTGACGGCCATGGTTCGGAACTTGAGTGCATCGAACTGGCGGCCGCCGACACCCATGACTCTGCGACGGTGAAGGACCGGACCCGGAGAGTCCATCCGGATGGCGACTGCGATGGCCAGGAGCAGCGGCGAGATCACGATCAGTCCCGGAAGGGTGATGGCGTAGTCAAGAACGAGCTTGAGGACGCGGTCCACGCCCGTCATGCGCAACTTGTTCACACCCACCAATGGCACGGTCCCCAACTCTCGCACTTGCAGGCCCGTCGTGATGATCTCGAACAGACCGGAAGACATTCGCAGGTTGATCTGATCACTGACTCCGTAGCGCTTGAAGGTGGATACGATCTGGTCCTTGGTCAGCGTGCCGGTCGCCAGGATCAATTCCTCGACGGCATGGCGTCGAATCAGGTCGTCCAGCGCGCCGAGGTTGCCTAAGACGTGTAAGTGGCCGAAGACGAGAGTACCTTCCGGAAGATGTTCGTCGACGAAGCCGACAAGACGGAGCCCGGAAGTTGACCAACTGGAGAGCTGCTCGGCAAGCGATTTGCCCTCAGGACCGGCGCCAACGAGAATCGCCGGGCTGAGGAACCATCCGCGATGCCTTAGCTGGTAGACGACTCGGCGTAGCGCGAACCGTCCTGCGATGGTGAACGCAAACGCCAGAGCCCACGCCAGGACAAGCCATCCGCGGGCAATGATAAACACCCCGAAGAACCCTGCCAGCACGACGGCCAGAATTGCGATCGTCGCAGCGTTGAAGAGCAAGGAGTACTCCCGGACACCTCCCAGCAGGTTACGCCGCTGATACAAACCGAAGATCGCGAAGACCAAGAGCCAGGCAGGTATCGACACGAGCACGAGGAGCTGGTAGCGGTGAAAAGAGGGGGTCACTTGGATCTTGAAGAACGGGAGTGACAACTCAAACCGGATCCAAAACGCGATGCGAAACGCGACACCGAGCATTGCGGCATCGCAGCCAACGAGTGCCAGTTTGAGCGCTCGCCATTGCGTGGTGAGCGGCAACGACAGGCTCAGATGCTGCCTGGCCGTAGAGATTCCCTCGAAGAGGACTTCAGCGCCGGGACCGGATGACTTCATCGTAGATCTCCTCAAGCCGGGCGACGGTGGCAGCCCAGTTGTGATGCATCTCAACGTAGCGACGTCCGGAATGGCCGATGGCCAAACGCCGCGGGGCATCGGCCAACAGGCTGACGACCGCATCCGCCAGCGCCTGTGCCCCTTCGGCGACCACGAGGTCTTGCCCATCGACGGCCTCGAGAGCGGCTACGGCCTTCGGATAGGCCGCGACCGGGGTAGCACAAGCCATCGCCTCGAGGATCTTGTTCTGGATTCCAACCCCATAAGTCAACGGGGCGATAGCCAGCGTGGCCCCCTGAAGAAACGGACGAACATCCGGGACAGTGCCTGTCACCGTAACGCCCGGTTGCCTGCCCAACGCGCGGACCTCGCCTGGAGGATTCTTGCCCACGACCAGTACCCGAACGTCGGCGCAACGGCGCCGGATCTCAGGGAGACAGTCCCGCACGAACGAGACGGCCATCGAGGCATTGGCGTGGTAGCTCATTTTTCCACTGATCACCAAAGTCGCCGGTTCGCGAGCGGAATCGGGCGCCGGGTGGAAATACTCCATGTCGACGCCGTTGGGAAGGATAGAGATGTGCGGCCGTCCCGAGCCGTTGCGGCATAGGGAGAGCAGCGCATCCTCGTCGATCCTGGAGGTGACCAGCGTCCTGTCGAAGGCGGAGGCGATGCGACCCTCATGGAGCTCGGTTCGGCGGAGTTCAGCCCTAGTCAGCAGCCGGCGGGCCGGGCTCGGTGCATGTTGGGCGGCCTGGCGGAAGAGCAGGCTGATGGAATCAACGCTATCCCAAACGATAGGAGTCTTGGATCCTGCCTCTTCGAGCTCGGCCTGGAGGTGCAAGGCGTACATCGATCCACGCAAGTGTTCGACATGGACGACATCTGCCTTCTTGGCCATCGCTGTAGCTCGCCGCGCCAAGCCTTTGTCCCAGCCATAGACCGCTTGAAGCGGGGTGTTTGTCGGTAGGGCCGCCAGGCAAGTGAGCATAGAACGCCATCTCGGGAGGTGAACCGCGTCGATCTCCGTGCAGTATTGGCTCAATTCCTGAAGCTCACGCCGCTCGTCATCGGAGCTCCAAAGCGTTGCGAGGGATACCTGGTGCCCGCGCGCAGCCAGGGTCCGGATCAGCTGGTAGGACCGTACACGAATTCGGCTGGGGACATAGGGAACGAGGAAGAGTATCTTCATTGAGATAGATGAGACCGCGCTGGGCAAGACCCTTCGACGTGAACCGCAGGTTTGAATCTGGCTGAGGGAGGCCGATACGGGCCTGGCCGCGCCCAGCAACGTTCATGTGGTTGGTGTGTATGTGCCGCCGCGGTCTGTCGTCTAGCGACGCCGCAGGTACGTAGCTACCACCACGGCGACAAGAATGAGGATCGATGGAACCAGTGCTTTGGAGATTGCCAGGAGCGCCTGGTTTTCCGAATCGGCCGGCGGTATGGCCTGATCTAAAGGAGCTGCGGCCTGGATGGTTGGCGATAAGGACCCGGCTGGCGGGACGGAAGTACCCGTGGCGTCCACCGGCTGGACCGATCCGGGACTTGTAGGGGTGAGCGTCGGCCACACGACGGGCGTTGTCGCGGG
>JBGOYQ010000006.1:0-11835 GCA_041479735.1 Anaerolineae bacterium
AGAAAGGCGCCAGCAGTCGTCGAGGTTCTGGATAGGCGACCAGCAGGAGCAGAAGCGGCGAGTAGGTGACGATGATCCCCGGTCCGATGAACGGGATGTTCGCCGCCAGTGCGACGACGAGCGCGAGTGCCAGGAAATGGAGCAGCAGTGGTCTACCGAGTGGTCGCCATGCCAAATAGAAAAGGATGAATGCGATGGCTTCGTCGACGCTGGCGGAGAACGCGAATGTCCAGCGCTGGATGTCTGGGTGCGCGGCCTTTGCCCACGCCTATAGGAGCGGCGACAATTTCAGGAGCGCTGTTGCCATCCATGAAGGAGCCCAATGTGCTGTCATCAGCAGCGCGCCGGGCAGGTACACGAGTCCGAAGAGAGCGGCGAGTACCCGGAACAGGACGAGGCGCCACTGAGGTGATGGGACACTGGGAGTAGCGACGGTAGCCACGACCATTCGCCTTTTCACTCAGTTCCGTCCAAGGCGGCACCGTGCCTATTCCGCGCTGAAAAGTGCCAGCCGGTCAATCAGAACGGGTGGAGTGGCTGCCCGGCCAGGATGCTTTCCACTTCCTCGAAGCCAGTAGGGAACGCGTAGTTGTAGCGCGCCGGTAGGGCGAAGACGAAACGTGCATTCCGTCCGAGCTCAGACGGCCCGAAGGGCGCCGCGCCGATGTGAAACTTGTCCTGGCTCAACGACTCCCACTGGGCCAGGGTGAAGACCATGATGGGGATGTCCTGTCGTGGGTTGGCGGAAGTCCAGGCCGGGTGGCGGATGAGGATGGTCGGCCCATGTTCGACCGCCACATCGCCCGACGGGCCTTGGTTGGTACCTTCCCATTGGTCTGAGACGATCGAATACCCCTCCCAACTGGGCGGCAAGGAGAAGGTGAAACCGAACTCGGTGTTGCGGTATTCGATCGATCCGGTCGGCAGCGTCGGAGTCGGAGGAAGACTCGTCGGCTGCGCCACGGTGGCAGGCGGACTCGTCGGCTGGCTGGTGGCTGTCTCAACCGGCGTCTGGCCACTGAGCGGAGAGCAGCCCGCAAGCCCAATTAACGAGGCGGCAGCAAACTGGACCAAGGCCAAACGTCTCTTCGTCTTCACCAGAGTTCCTCCTGGAATGCTCGCCGGCCTCCTCATCAGACGCCAGTGCCCAACGGGCCAAGCGCACGGAAGGCGAACCACATCCTTCCACGCCTGGCTGCAGCACCATATCTTAACACGTTGCTGTTTTCGCTTTCCGATTTCTCCAGCCTGGCCTTGGATTCCATCTAGACGGCTAAGACTCGTGAGCCGACGGAAAGCGCCTCGTCGAATGCCTCCCTCAACCAGGCAAGCACTTCAGCGTCGATTTGCTTTGTGTTAGTGATACGCACCCGATGTGTGACCATATTGTTCCAGGCACCCGCTGTCTCGAATCGGCCAGTTGTATTCGCTCCTTTGAGCTTGATACCGATATCGAGACGATCCGAAGTGACTTGTATGATCGCAAACTTCTTGCCTTTGCGAAGAATACTGATATACGAGTTAGTGGGGGGCCACTGAAACACCTGGACCAAACTCGCTCATCTTGGTCTGTAGCAGATCATAAAGCTTTCGCCACTTGGCTTTGGCACCTCTGAAATGCTTTGCGATTTGCTCGTCTTTGCTGAGCTTGGGCTCGCCGGAAGATTGCAGCGTAAGTACTATCGCCATGGCATGACCACGGCCTAGTCCGAAATCTTCCTTTAGCCATGCAACGATTTCCCCCGTCTTGACCCCCTCCCGGAGGAGCCCCTTCTTTTCGGCCAAAACCCGAAAGTCCCGAGGGGTTTTTCCGGTCTTGGCCTCTATGTTATCCAGATAGGCTTTCAACGTCATTCTTTCTTCTCCTGTGCTTCACAACCAGAGGTTTCCAAGCTACCCGACATTTCTATGAGTACGCTGATCGAGTAGCCCCGAGCGCCCCTCGAGGGACGTTTCGAGACTATATTCACGGCAACTCTTCTTGCAGCCAACCTCGATGCGGCGGTAATGCGCCGCATACTCGGCCAACCGTCTACTCAAGGACCAAGCTAGAAGATGGCTAGAGAGTCACCAATTGTGTCTATCGGGCAAGGAACTCCACCAACACCGGCGCGAGGACTTCCAGGTTTACGTCGTGCGTCTGACCTTCCAGCGTACGATGCTGCGCATGGGGAATGGCCTTTGCCAATGCGGTTGCCGTAGCGTGCATGAACGGAATAACCGCAAGATTCGCACCGCCGTCCATGACGAGCGTAGGCACTGCGACATTAGCTGCCCGTTTGATCGGCGCGGCGCGGTCTTCACCTATGGCGGCAGCGTCGTAGGCCAATGTGGGTGCCACGGCTTCGAACATCGGCCACATGGGCGCCTGGCGCATCCCGTTGATCTGGTCGGCGGGCGTGCCTACGAACTGCATGAACAGGGCCACGGCGTCGCCGCGATGGTCCGCCCCCAGCAGTTCCGCAAGCCGCTTCCGGTATTCTTTCCATTGTTGCAGGTCAGCTTTTTCCGAATTGTATGGCGGCTCGTACAGCGCAAGCTTCTTACACTTATCGCCGAGCCGGAGGGCGGTTTCGAGGACAAGGCAGGCGCCCGAAGAGATGCCATAAAGGAATGCTCCTCCTCCGGCTTCCCGGATGAGCGCTTCGATATCTTCCACCTCGCGTTCGACCGCGTAGGGTTTGGAATTGCTACTTTCGCCGCGCCCACGGCGGTCGTAGGTGTATACCGTGAAGTGCGGTGCAAGCAGCTCGCTCAGATGCTGCATAGGGCCGAAAGACCGATAGCAAAGGGCGCCGTCCACCAGGATCACAGCCGGACCTGTGCCTTGTTTGTCGTACCCAATGGTTGTGCCGTCTTTTGAAGTTGTCCTATTCATGATGGACTTCCTTTCTCAAGTGTGGGATTAGCCTTTTACCAATAAGGGTGTCGAAGCGATCGCGTTGTATCTATTGCTTTCCCTCCGGATGATAAGTGAGGATGAGGACGCCGGAGCCGACCGGCTTTGCTTCCACCAGTCGCAAGGCGTGCCTATCGCTCCCGACGTTGAAGAGACGCTTTCCTTTACCCAAAACGACCGGGAATACCATTAGCCTGTATTCATCGACGAGCTCGTGCTGCATCAAAATGCGTACAAGCTGCGCGCTGCCGGCGACCAAGATGTCCTGCCCCGGCATCGCTTTCAGCTTAGATATTTCTTCCACGATATGGCTCTTGATCAGCGTCGAGTTGTTCCAAATGGCGTGTTCCAGGGTTGTCGAAACAGCATACTTGGGCATGCTGTTCATCTTGTCAGCAAAAGCCCCTGTCCTGGACGGCCACGCCGCTGCAAACTCCTCATAGGTTATCCGGCCCAGAAGGAGAGCGTCGCTCGCCATGATTTCATCGAACTTGAACTTGTCTCCTTCAGGTCCGCGCTCGAATTGAAAGGCCCATCCGCCGCGCTCGAACTTTTCAGCCCCACCTGGATCTTCCATGACGCCATCCAGCGTCACGAATTCCGAAACGACTAGTTGTCTCATCCGCCAGTCCCTGAACAAATTACGACAGATTGAGTCGGATTTGGCATTCTATCATATGGATGTGGAAGAATTCAAGACCCGTGTCTGGCCGAGGGTTGGATCACCAGAGTGCGGGGCAGGCTGCTCAATTGCGAGACCTAGGGCCGTTGGCTGTTCCCCTATCTTACGGAGGAAGTGAATGCCCGTGTGGACGAATGCCACAGCGCTGCGTGGGGGACCTAGCTCTTACTATACGAAGCAAGACCTATGAATTGATCCGAGTCTATCGGGAAGGTTCGTCGTAATTCGCGTCAAATTGCGAATTGGGCTCTGCGGAGAAGGCAGCCATGGGCCGTCGAAGCGTTACTTAGCGGAGATGTTAGGATTCGAATACCATCCCCTTGCGCGAATCCTCGGTGGCGAACCTATTTCGAAAACGATGGCGGAGAGGGTGGGATTCGAACCCACGGTGGCCCAAAGGACCACAACGGTTTTCGAGACCGCCCCATTCAACCACTCTGGCACCTCTCCGCGGTCTCAGGCCGCATTATACACTCCCGCGCCCAGAGCTGGCCGTTGCACCGGCGTGGCCGGGGGGCACGCCGACTAGCATACTGCGGATGAACGTTGCTCGGCCTCACCCCCTGCCCCCTCTCTGCTACCAAGTTGACTTCCACAGAGCAGAGTCTGGCGGAGAGGGGGTAGAGAATCTCAAGGAGGCGGGGGCCAACGGCCCCCGCCTCCTTAGAAATCTTCACCCCTCCCCCGGCCTGACTCCCATCCATAGAGACTCGCACTCGCCGGGCCAAAGGTCCTCGTAGCGACGCGGAGAGGAGGAGGGGCGAGGGGTGGGGGTGAAGGCAACGGTCCTCCTTCCGTAAGCTCCTAGAGCTCGACCTCAGACCCGAGCGCCGGGTAGTCGATCGGGATTCCCAGGTCGGACAGCTCTTCCTTCAAAGCCTGGGCCGGACCGGCTTCCCCATGGACCAGGAAGATGCGCTTGGCACGCCCCTGCACGGCTCGGGCATAGGTCACGAGAAAATCCTGCCCGGCGTGGGCCGAGAAGCCGTCGATCTTGACCACCTCGGCGTTGACCGGGAATTCCTCGCCGAAGATGCGCACCCGCTTCTGGCCGTCGGCCAGCCGTCGTCCGAGGGTGTCCGGCGCCATCCAGGAGGTGATCAGGATGGTGTTCTTGGGATCCTGGATGTTATTGCGCAAGTGGTGCAGGATGCGACCGGTCTCGGCCATGCCCGAGGCCGAGATGATCACCAACGGCCCCTTGAGATCGTTGATCGCCTTGCTCTCCTCGACCGATTGGGTGTAGGTCAGCAGATCGAACCCGAGCGCCTGGCGATGCGAATCGGTCCGGATGAACTCCTGCGTCTGCTGGTCGAAGATCTCCGGGTGGTCCTTGAAGATCTCGGTGGCGTTGACCGCCATCGGGCTATCGACATAGACGGGGATGCGCGGCACCTCGCGCCGGTCGATCATCTCGTGAAGTTCGTACACCAGCAGCTGGGTCCGGCCGATGGCGAAGGACGGGATGATGATCTTGCCGCCCCGGCCGACCGTGCGGCTGATCACGGAGCGGAGCGCCTCATAGGCCTTCTCGGGCGGATCGTGCGGCGTGTCGCCGTAGGTGCATTCCATGAGCAGGTAGTCGACGTCGCCCGGCAGCACCGGATCGCGCAAGATGGGCATTCCCGGGCGTCCGATATCGCCCGAGAACATCAGGCGGACCTTGCGGCCCTTCTCATCCAACTCCAGGACGATACCGGCGGAGCCAAGGATGTGGCCAGCCTCGACGAACGTCGCGGTGACACCCGGGAGCGGCTGGAAAGGCCGGTCGTAATCCTGGCTGGCGAGCAAGCGGATCGCCTGCTCGGCATCGGCGACGGTGTACAACGGCTTAGGAGGCGGGGGACCTCCACGTCGAGCCTGCTTCTTGGCCAGGTACTCGATATCGGCTTCCTGGATGTGACCGGCATCGCGCAAGGTGATGTCGGCCAGCTGCGCAGTGGCGGCCGTGGCGTGGATCTTCCCGGTGAACCCCTGGCGGACCAGATTGGGCAGGTTGCCGCAGTGGTCGATGTGCGCGTGCGACAGGATGACGGTCCGAATGTCCTTGGGGTTAAAGGGAAAGCTCAGGTTGCGCGAGTACGTGTCCTCCCGGTGGCCCTGATACAGTCCGCATTCCAACAGGAACGACGCGCCGTTGAGCGAGATCAGATGCCGGGAACCGGTGACGGTTTGGGCGGCACCGGTGAACGTGAGTCTCATCGTGACCTCGGATGTGTGGGAGAATTCAGGCTCGGACGGCCTCAAGGATCGATGGGCCGTAGGCCTGATAGCGCCACGGCAGGCAGGCCATGATCTCTTGCAGCGCCTCGAGCGTGCGCGGCGCGCGACGGGCGACTTGCCACATAACCTCGCGCGGCAGGATGACATCCGACTCGACGCGGCGTTCGGCGGCGACACGTTTTCGCCACTTGCGCAGGGCGTCGTACCGGGCGACCACGACCTGATCGGCCCGCTCGGCTTTCGGATGATGCGGATGCGGTGCGGTTCGACCGCGGGCTACGGCCGCCACGATCTCCTCGCCGTAGCGCTGGATCTGACGGGTGTTCATCCCGGGCAGGCCTTCCAAGCCGGCCGCATTCGCAGGCTCTGCCTGGGCGATCGCCATCAAAGTGGAATCCCCCATCACCTTAAACGGCGGCCGATCGAGGCGGCGGGCCTGCCGGTCGCGGAACTTGAACAGCTCGCGCAAGACGGCGGCCTGTTCGGGAGTCAACTTGCGCGCGTTGGTGATACCCCAGAACGCCTGCCCGTCGTCCGACGTGGTCGGCGACGGGGAGCAGGCCAGCATATCCACGGCCTCCTGGTACTCCTCCACCCGACCCGCGTCGCTGAGTTCCTTAGCGAGACGATCGCGCAGCGGCAGCAGGTAGTGCGTATCCAAGCGGGCGTATTCGAGCAACGGCTGGGTCATGGGCCGCTTGCCCCAGTTGGCGCGCTGAAAGCGTTTATCGAGGTGGATGTCGAGTTCCTGCGCCAACAGGTCAGCCAAGCCGGTCAGCGGCCTTCCCAGGGTGCGCGCGGCGATCCGCGTGTCGAAAAGTCCCTGGACGGCGAATCCGAAGTCCCGGCGCAAGCACACCAGGTCGTATTCGGCGGCGTGGAACACCTTTTCGATCTTTGGCGTGGCGAAGATGGGTCCCAGCGGGCTGAGGTCGCTGCTCGCCAACGGGTCGACGAGCACGTCGACCTCCGGCACCGAGAACTGGATCAGGCAGACCCGCTCTTGGTAGGCGTACAGGCTGTTCGATTCGGTGTCGACGGCCAGCCGATCGTGCTGCTTGAGCCGGGGGATCAGGGACTTGAGCTGGCGGTCCGTCTCGATAAGCTCAGGGGACGGCAACGGGGGCATGAGCGTATTATACCCACCCGGCCTGCGGGGCGAGGCGACACGATCTTGACAGATTGTGTCCTAAAATTGACTTCTCCTGAGAGATATGTTACTAATTGCACATTGTTACCCCCGAACGACATGGCCGCCGGTGTCCTGTGGGGCAGGGGCGCGCCCATCGTCCGTTGAAGCAGGAGGACGTTCATGAGCGATGCACGCGTCCTGGGGCCGACCGAGCCTGCTGTCTCTGTTCCTCTTAGCCGGCGAGAATTCCTGTACTACCTGTGGGGAGCCTCGATGGCCGTGTTCCTGGCCGGATCGGCAGGAGCCAGCCTGTGGTTTATGCTGCCTCGCTTTCGGGAAGGGGAGTTCGGCGGCGTGTTCACCGTCCCCGTCGGCGACGCTCCCCCGGCGGACAGCGGCCCCAAGGAGTACGCCGCCGGCAGGTTCTGGCTGGTCAACGTCGGCCCCAAGACGGTCGGCGACCCGCGCCAGCCGCACGATTACAAAATGCAGGCGGGCGTCAAAGCGTTGTACAAGGTCTGCGTACACCTGGGCTGCATCTACCGTTGGACGCCGACCAACGATCGCTTCGAATGTCCGTGTCACGGCTCGAAGTACCTGAAATCGGGGACGCGTATCGACGGCCCGGCGCGCCGCAACCTGGACGTGTTCATCATGGAGATCATCGACGCCCAGGGCAAGGTCCTGGCGCGCACCGAGCCGGGGATGGGGTCGAACGAGGGGACGGCGCTGGCCATACCCGCCGGCGCCGTTTCATTCAGGATCGATACCGGCCGTCGAATCCAAGGCGCCCCGAACTCTAAGCCGGGTGGCGGGATCTGAACCAGGAGGACGGCCATGGCACTTTTCCGGCTGCACATACCCATTCTTGACGACGTCAAGGCCAAGGGACTGCGAAAGGCGGTCGCCGACAAGGCGGACGAGCTGGTCACACGTGTGACCGCCGGAATGAACACATCGGCCGTGCGGTCGATGCTGCGCGACGATCCGCCCGGCCGGCCGAACCCGCGGCTGACGCCTCACGCCGAGGGCTTCTGGCTGCACATGAAGCCCACCTACTACCATAGTCTGGTCGACGGGCTGTATCCGACGTTTCGCCTGGGCTGGCTGTCGACGTTCTTCTTCGCCGTCGAGATCATCACCGGCGTGTTCCTGATGTTCTATTACACCCCGTCGCCTCTGGTGGCCTACGAGAACATGCTCAACCTGTTGGGCAATGTGCCGCTCGGGCGCCTGATGCGCGACATCCATCGGCTCGGGGCCGAGCTGATGGTGATCGTGGTCGCGCTGCACATGCTGCGGACGTATATCACCGGCTCGTACAAGAAGCCGCGCCAGTTCACCTGGGCCACGGGCATAATCCTGTTGGGCGTGACGCTGTTCCTATCTTTCTCCGGGTACCTTCTGCCGTGGGACCAGCTCAGCCTGTGGGCGGTGACGATCGGCGCCTCGATGGCGGAGGCTGTCCCGCCGGAGGTCGTCGGGCGTAACGTCAACTTGCTGGTGCGCGGGGCGCCGGAGTTCGGCGCCAACGGCTTGCTGCGCTTCTATCTTCTGCACGTCATCGCGCTCCCCCTGGCCGGCATCCTGGCGCTGGGCGTTCACTACTACAAGGTCATCCACCACGGGCACAGCTTGCCCCCGGGGGCGGAAGAGGTCGGGGAAGACACGGCCACGCGCATCCCGATGGACAGGCGCGTGTACTTCATGCCGACGATCCTGACCCGCGAGCTGTGGTACGTGCTCGGCCTGACGGCGCTGATCGTCGGCGCCTCGGTCTTCTTCTTCCACGCCCCCACGCTCGAGCCGCACGCCAACCCGCTGGTGACGCCGTTACACACGACGGCGCCCTGGTACTTCCTGTGGCTGCAGGGCATGCTCAAGTTCGGCGACAAGGTCATCTGGGGCGTCGTCGTCCCCACGATCCTGGGCGGGTTGTTGTTGGTCCTGCCCTACGTCGAGGTCGGGCCCAGCCGGCGCTACGGCGATCGCCGCATCGGCCTTTCGGCCGCGGCCGTGGCGGTGGTGGTGCTGGCGGTGCTATCGTACATGGGCACGCCGCACTACGCCGTGACGACCTCGCCGGACCAGGAAGCGGTCGCCACGCTGTTGCCGCAGACCGAACCCGGCCCGTTGCGGCTGGCACGCTGGGATGCTCTCAACCTGGGCACGTATGACGCCAGCCGATGGCAGTCAGCGCCCAATGACACGCTGCGCGGCTTGCTGTCGACGTTCTATCTTAAGCTGACGGAGGTGCAGAGCAAGGATCGGTCCGACGTGCAGGGCCTGATGGTGATCGAGGATTGGCAGACGGGGGTGAAGAAAGTGACCCTGCGGGTGCTGTGGAAGAACATCGCCGACGGCAGCCCGGGCGAGTTCAGCCAATCCGTCTACCTCGACAAAGCCAGCAACTATGCCCAGGGAGAGTGAGCGATGAAATGGCAGATAGCACTTGGCGCGTTTGCCACCGTCGCCCTGGTCGGTATGCTGGGCTTCGTCGCGGCGGGGGAGCAGGCGCGCATGGCGTCCTTCACCGCCGCCTATCAAGCGCGGCAGATCGAGGCCGGCGCCCAACTGTTCGAAGACAACTGTCGCTCTTGCCACGGCCCGCAGGGCAAGGGGATCGAGAGCGTCGCACCGGCGATCAACGCAGCCGACCTGTTCAACGGTCAACGCCTGCAAGCGATCAGCTTCCCCGGGACGGTCGAGGACTATGTCCGGGCGTCGATCGCCGCCGGTCGGCCGAAGCCATCGGCCGGGACGAACTACCCGCAGCGAATGCCGACCTGGGCCCAGCGCAACGGCGGGCCGCTGCGGGACGATCAGATCGACTCGCTCGTGGCCTACATCATGAACTGGAAGGATCGGGCGCTGGCCGAAGCGGGCGGGCCGGCGCCCGGGCCAAGTGGGCCGACGTTCGGCACCGATATCAGCGCCGCCCTGCCGGCCGGCGATGCTTCCAGAGGCAAGACATTGGCCGAAGGGCCGCTCGGCTGCGCTAATTGCCACCTCCTGGCTCCCGTCGGCCCGGCATGGTTGGCCCAGCCCGGCCAGCAGGGGATCGGCACCCGCGCCGAGACCCGCATCAAGCAGCCGGACTACACCGGCAAGGCCACCGACGCGACACGCTACCTGGTCGAGTCGATCGTCCAGTCGAACGCCTACGTCGCCCAGGGATTCCAGCCGAACGTCATGCCTCAGAACTTCGGACAGCGGATGTCGGCTCAGGATGTGGCCGACGTCATCGCCTACCTCTTGACGTTACGCTGAAGCAGGCGCCGCCAGGGTGAATGGCGCAGGCGATCGGCCAGTGACATGGCAGCGAGAGGAGGACATCGCCGCTTCGCCGGAAGGCCAGCCGTCTGCAGCCAGGAGGAGCGGGGGATGAGCCGAACGATGGGAGAAGAGCCATGCGCGCCAGGCTAAGCTGGACCGCGCTCGCTGCGGTGCTCATGATCGGGTTAATTGCCGTGAAGGCCAGCGCGCAGCAAGGGGGTGGGGACGTGCAGCGCGGCGGGCAGCTGTTCGTGTCCAATTGCGCCGTGTGCCACGGGGTTGACGGTAGAGGGCGTGTCGGTGCCGATCTGCACGCCTTCCCCGGCATCCAGGTCAATGCCGAGATCGCCCAAACGGTCCGGGACGGCATCCCGGGCGGGCCAATGCCCGCTTGGGGCTCAACTCACGGCGGACCTCTCAGCGACCAGGACATCAGCGACATCGTCGCCTACATCGTCAGCGCCTTTGCCGGGACCTCGCCCATCGAGCCGCTGCCGACGTACTCGGCCCCGCCCGTGACGCCGTTGCCCGGCATCCCGGGTGACGCGAGCGCGGGCGCCGTGGTCTATGCCGCCAACTGCGCCGTGTGCCATGGCGATCGAGGGCAGGGGCGAATCGGTCGGACGCTGGCTAAATCTTGGGAGGGGACGGACCCGATCGCGTACATCCGGCAGGTGGTCCACGACGGCATACCCGGCTCGGCCATGCCGGCCTGGAGCCAGAACAAAGGGGGCCCGTTGACCGACGCGGACATCGCCAATGTGGGCGCGTTTGTGTTAACCTTCAGCCCGGCGGCTTCAATACCCACACCTGCAACTGAACCGGGCGGCCCGCTCGGGCGCGGTTCGAGCCTGATCCTACTCGGCGCACTGGCATTGGTCGTCGTGGTTGTGCTTGTCGCTTACTACCTCAGAACCTAACGGGGTCACCATGAGAACACTGAAGCTCACCCTGTGCGCTGCGCTGGCGCTGGCTGGCGCCTTGCTACCGCTGGGCGCCTGGGCGCAGGCGCCGGCGTTGATCGACGAGCTTCAGGTGGGGATCTGGCCCGAGTACGATCGGCCTGCCGTCCTGTACCTATACGCCATCCAGTTGGCGCCCGGGACCAAGTTGCCCGCCAGCTTCAGCCTGTCGATTCCGGCCGCGGCCGGCGAGCCGCTGGCCGTCGCCAAGCAAGGGCCCGACGGGAAGCTGTACGACGCCCAGTACACACGACAGGTCCAGGGCGATTGGGCCAGCATCACCGTCCAGACCGACAGCCTGAGCAATCGGATGGAGTATTACGGCAGTCTCGACATCCAGGGACAGAGCCGCACCATCGTCTGGACCTGGCAAGGCGGCCCTGCGCTCGGGGACCTGTCATTCAAGGTGCAGCAGCCCATCGGCGCCACCGGGTTGAGCGTCACGCCAGGCTCGACGCAAACGACAACTGAGTCGGACGGATTGACCTACTACTCCGGGGATCTCGGCCCGGTCGCGGCCGCGACGACCTCCCATATCGAGGTGACCTACACCCGCTCCACGTCCCTGCTGACGACGGCGCTCCTGCCGACTGCGGTGCCGGCGAGCTCGGAACCGCCGATCAGCCCGGCCGGGGCGGCCAAAGGCGCGTTGCCGAGCCTG
>JBGOYQ010000007.1:0-11472 GCA_041479735.1 Anaerolineae bacterium
GACGATTCGCCACTCGGTCAAGCCGATCCTGGTTTACCCGTATGACCGACAGGGTCTGCTCGACGTCTTGCAACTGGGAGAGGCCATCGCCGGAGGCAGTGACGCCTTTCGATCCCGGCCGTTCTTGTTCTTCGCCTCCGTGCCGGCCGCGCCCTTGTCTGGAACGGCCTATAACCTGGAGATCCTATTGGCGTGCGCCGAACACCAGGTGCCGGTTGTGTACTACAACTGCCCGGCCATCGGTGGTAACAGCCCGTGTTCGCTCGCTGGAACGTTGGCCCTGGCCAACGCCGACTGGCTGTCCGCGGTGGTGATCCATCAACTCAAGCGACCCGGCGCCCCATTCTGCTCGGGGGGCTTCACGCTTCAAACTATGGACATGCGCACGACGCTGTGGGCCTACAGCGCGCCGGAAGCGCAGCACGGATACGCCGCGATCGCCGACCTGGCGCACGGATATGGGCTTCCGGCATGGGGCCTCGAGATGATTTGCGACACCCCAACCCTCGACCTCCAGGCAGGTCTGGAGATGGGGACCAATTGCCTGTGGGGAATGCTTAGCGGGGTCGAGTTGGTTCACAACTCGGGGATGATCGGCGGAGGGAAACTGTTCTCGCCGGAGGCGTTCGTCCTTGCTGACGAAATCATCGGATACACGCGAGCCTCCCTGCTGGCCAGCCCAGCCAGCGATCATTCGCTGGCCGAAGCCAGAGCCCTGGTGGATTCGGTCGGTCCGGGTGGGGAGTACGTCAGTCATCCGCACACCCTCGAGCACTTTCGCGACTTCTGGTATCCCTCCATCTTGGAGCGCTCCAACTTCGATCCGCTGGCGGATCGTCAAGGACCCAGCCTTACCGATCGGCTGAACGCGCGTGCGCAGCAGATTACGAGGAGCCATGAGCCGGCACCTCTGGCGGAGGAAGTGATGCGTGAACTAGACCGGATTGAAGCCGGATGGCTCGCGAGGCGGGCCAGGGGTGGCCCTGCCTGACCGCGGGCACCCGACGACTGAGCAACGACTTCCGACTCTTGCCTATCTGCTGGTCCGAAAGCCTCCTCAAGGAGAAGCCTCTTGGCGAAGGTCACACTGAACTTGCTGAGTGAGGAAGAGAAGACCCGCGTTCACACCGCATCGCTGCAACTTCTGGAAGAGGTGGGCCTGCAGATCCTCGACGCCGAAGCGGTTGACATCCTCTCTGGCGCGGGGGCAGCCGTCGATCGGGCATCAAAGCGGGTCCGCTTCCCGGCCGACCTTGTCGAAGAAGCTGTGCATCTTGCGCCTTCCGAAATCGACCTGTGTGGTCGTGACCCGTCACAGTCGGTCCACCTAGCACCCGGTGCCGTCTTCTATACGACAAACGGCTACGCAACGAATATCTACGATCCGTCCAGCGGGCGGCGGCACGAGATCCGCCAGGAGGATCTGGCGTACATCACGCAGCTGGCCGACTCGCTCGACCAGGTGGACATCTACTCCGTGTTGGCGACCCCTTGCGACACACCCCCGGAGACAAACGATCGTTACCAACTGGCGATCTCCCTGGCCAACACCACGAAACACATCTGGAACACGGCCTACGGACGGGAAGGCGTCCGAGACGCCGTCGCAATGGCGGCGGCGGTCCGGGGCAGTCGGGAGGCGCTGCGCCAATTCCCGCTCATCACGCTGGACCTGACAACTCTCAGCCCGTTGACGCTCGATGAACGCCAGGCTGGAACGATGATCGAAGGGGCGCGGCAAGAGGTGCCCATTGGGATCAGCCCGGGCCCGATCGCTGGAGCCACAGGTCCGGTCACCCTGGCAGGGACACTCGTCCAAGCCAATGCCGAGCTCCTTGGGGCAATCACCTTGTGCCAGACAGTCCGGCCGGGGCTTCCCGTCATCTTCACCCAGTACACCCGAAGCCTGGACATGGCGACCGGCGGGGTGACCATGGGAGGACCGGAGTTCAGCCTCCTTCGGGTTGCGACGGCTGAAATGTCGAGATACTATCGCCTGCCATCGCGAGGAGGCGGGATGATTGCGGACGCCAAAGCCGCCGACGCGCAGATGGGCGCTGAGAAGATGCTCAACTGCCTGATGGCCAGCCTGGCAGGCTTGACGATCCTCGCCGGTGTGGGACAGGCGGATTTCATCAACACGGTCCGCCCAGACCTGATGTTGATCGACAATGAAATCATCAGTGTGGTGCGACGGGTTCTCCAGGGGCTTGATACCAGCCCGGAGTCGCTCGCACTTGAGGTCATCGCCGAGGTCGGGCCCGGAGGGAACTACCTGGCACACGATCACACGGCCACACATTTCCGCAAGGAACTCTGGATCCCGAAACTGTGGGACCGCAAGACGTGGTCAGTCTGGGAGCAGGAGGGTTGCAAGGATGTCGCCCGGCGCGCTGCCGACCGGTTGAAGACATGGAAGCCATCCGTGCCGTCGTTACCGGCGGAGGCGGAGGCCGCTATTTGGGATGTCGTGCGCGCAGCCGACGCACGGCTTGAATGAGAGGAGCGTCTTGATGGCCGACAAGGTCACTTTGGATCAGAAGCCGGCAGTCCACCGCTCGTGGCGCAAGATGCCGGTGGCCGAAAGGGCCGAAGGAATCTACATCTTCGACAGTGACGGTAAGCGCTACCTTGACGGGTCGGCCGGCTCGTCGGTTGTCGTGAACATCGGCCATGGCGTCAAGAGCGTCACGGATGCCATGTACGCCCAGGCTCAGAAAGTCTCCTTCGCCGCGCCGCATGTGTTCTCCAACGAGCCGGTGCTCAGGTTGGCTCGAGTTGTGGCCGAACACGCCCCCGGGGGCATGAAGAACAATTGCCGGACCTGGTTTACCTGTACGGGGACGGATGCAGTCGACGACGCCGTCCGGGTAACTCGGCAGTACTTCGTTTCCATCGGAAAACGATCCAAGACGCTGATCATCAGCCGATGGCAGGGCTTCCACGGGAACAACATCGCCGTCACCGGCATCCACGGCCACACCGGCCGGCGACGGATGTACATGGGCATGAACATCAACATGCCGCATATCCCGCCTGCCTACTGCTATCGTTGTCCCTTTGAATTAACCTACCCGCTATGCCATCTCAAGTGCGCACGCGCCCTGGAGACGGAAATCCGCCAGCAGGGGGAGGAGAACGTGGCGGCATTCATCGCCGAACCTGTCGTTGGGGCGGCGCTTGGCGCGGTGCCTGCGCCAGAGGGCTACTTCGAGGTCATCCGTGAGATCTGTGATAAGTACGGCGTGCTGATGATCGCCGATGAGGTCATGACTGGGTGGGGTCGCATCGGCCGCTGGTTCGGTATCGAGGCTTGGGGTGTCACACCCGACATCATCGCCACGGCCAAAGGGATGGCCTCGGGGTACACCACGCTTGCCGCCACCATCGCCCGGGAGGAGATCTGGCAGGCGATCGAGAAGGCCGGCATGCCCTTCCTGGCGGGCCACACGATGGATCTCAACCCGGTGTCCTGCGTGGGCGCACTGGAAGTCATCCGCTACGTGGAGGAGCATGACCTGGCGAAAAACTCGCAGGAGACAGGCGCCTATCTGCTCGAGCGTCTGCACGAGCTCCTGGACTTCAAGATCATTGGGGATGTGCGCGGCCAGGGACTGATGTGCGGCTTCGAGTTCGTGAAGAACAAGCAGACCAAGGAACCGTTCGATCCCTCCCTCAAGGTTAGCGCTCGATTCCAGGATGCCGCCATGGCCAACGGCCTGATCCTTTTCTGCTGCACCGGCTGCGTCGAGGGGGCGGCCGGGGACATGATGCTGGTCACCCCGCCGCTGACCATCACCCGGACGCAGGTCGATGAGCTCATCGGGATTGTGAAGCAGACGTTGACGTCCTTTGAAGCGGAGCTCGTCGGGTGAGCCCGGCGTCGAGCTGAGCCCGTGAAGATCGGGATGCTGACCGGGTTGTGGTTCATCGCTCAAGGCGCGACCTTGAGCGAGAGCCTCCGCCGCGTGGCAGCTCTGGGATTTCGATACGTCGACCTCCATGGTGTGTTCCATGCCGGCCCGGTCCATCTTTCCGATAGGGAACGTGCCGCGATCAAGCCGGAGCTTGACTCGCTGGGGCTGGTCCCTCGCAACTATATATTGCACCCGCGCCACAATCCGGCATCCGCCAGCGAGAAAGAGCTCGGCGCGGACATAGCCTACCTGCGCGAGGGCATGGACATGGCCTGCGGTTGGGGAGTCCGGCAGATGATGCTGAATGCCGGTCAGTGGGAAACGGCGATCTCTCGGCAGGACGCCTGGGCGAGCGCGGTGGGTTTCCTCCAGCGCGTGTGCGAGTGCGCGGCAGGCTACGGGATGCAGATCGCTCAGGAACCTGAGCCGTACGTGTGGTTCCTGGTCAATGACCTGGCGTCTGCCCGTCGAATGATCGCCGACGTCGACCGGCCTAACTTCAATGTGCTCGTCGATCTCGGCCACATGGGTCTGGCACGCGAGAGTCGACCCGACCTCGAGCTGGTGGCAGACCGGATCATCCATGCTCATTTCAGCGACCATCAGCCGATGAAGCACACGAATCAGGTTATCGGGACTGGGGCAACACCGACCGAGGACCTGGTGAGGGCGCTACGTGACCTTGAAATCGACCGTCGGGTAGGCCGGCTTGGATTCGATGAGCTGGTCATCAGCTGCGAGCTGGGCGTGCCAGGAGATGTAATACCGGACCCGGATGACTGGGCGCTCAGATCTCTGCGCTTTGTCCAGTCGATCGCCCCCGACTTGCGGCTCAGCTAGTAACGATTGGGTGGATCTCGTGTTGCCCGAACAAGAGACAGGTAGAAGTCTGAACGATTGCCGGGGGACAAGATCGGGAATCCCAAGTGCTCAGCTGACCGTTGCCGGAGGAATTCGGTGTGAGAATCGTCTTCGTGTAGGAATCAGGTTGATATTTGGCTTGCGACCAGGATCCCTTGAGACCAATGGCGTATCCGATTGACTCAGACTCGAAGCCGTGTTAGCATGATGCAAACGTTTGCACATCCATATGAGCTTGGGTAGGACGGCCGTTGCCCGTGCGATCGGTGCTCGGCAAGGGAGGCGGCACACGATGGTCGAAAGACAAAGACGCGCAAGCCTTAAGGATGTCGCCGCCCAGGCTCATACCTCGATCGCCACGGCCTCCCGCGCGCTGAGCGGGACCGGCTATGTCGCCGAAACCACCCGCAATCGCATCCTGGATGCCGCCAAGGCACTCAGCTACCAACCCAACCTGCGGGCGCGTGGTCTTCGGCAGAGGTTCAGCCGCAGCATCGGTCTGATCATCCCTAATTTGCTGAACGCGTACTACACGGCCCTGGCGGACGCGATCTCGCAGCAGCTTGCCTCCCACGGATATCACCTGCTGTTGTCCTCGACCCGCGATGAGCCGACGACCGAACAGGACACGGTGACCGATATGGTCGGACAGGCCGTGGATGGGCTGATCTGGGTGCCGGCCTCGTCGGACGGCGGGTTGTTGGATTACCTCGCCAGCCAACACACGCCGGTAGTGATCATTGTCCGGCGGTTGCCGAACGATCCGGTCGACACGGTCGTCTTTGAAGACTCCAACGGGAGCAAGGCGGCCACGCAGCACCTGATCAGCCTCGGTCATCAGCGCATAGGCTACATTGGCGGCGACGTCATGTTCAGCAGCAATCAATTGCGCTGGCAAGGTCACCTGGACGCCCTGCACGAGGCCGGCGTGCCGGTTGACGAGACGCTGATCAAGCTCGGGACCAACCGCAGCACCTGGGGCACGATGGCGACGAATGATCTCTTGCGGCTGCCTTCACCTCCGACGGCCATCTTTGTGGCCAGCAACGCGATTATGCCGGGGGTTATCCGGGCCTTGCGCCAGCTGGACGTGCGCGTGCCGGAGGATCTGTCGCTCATTTGCTTCGATGACGTGGAGTGGTTCTCGTTCTCGGTCCCGCCCATTACGGCGATCAACTCCTCCTCCACCGCTCTGGCGGAGTCGGCTGTTGATCTGCTGCTCACCCGCATCGAGCACGGCGATGCTCCTGAGCGGCCACCGGTTTTCTTGGAGGTCAACTTCGAGCTGGTCGTCCGGCGATCGACGGCGCCCCCTCGCTCCACGCCGCTGTCGGTTCGGGAAGGCCATCTCGAGGAAGCACCGATTTGATTGTCCGCACGCAAGACCAAATACACGCGACCGGGGAGATAGAACAAACATGGATGCCACGCTGCAGAATGTCTACGATGAGGTGATCAACGGGAACCGGGCCGGGGTCGAGGCGGGGGTGCGCAAGGCGATGGAAGCTAAGCTGCCCGCCGCTACGATCCTCAACCAAGGCCTGATTGCTGCCATGACCGAGGTGGGAGCCCGATTTGAACGGCAGGAATTCTATGTGCCCGAGATGCTGGTGGCGGCGCGGGCCATGCAGACTGGGCTGGCCATCCTGAAGCCGCAACTGGTCGAGGGCGGCATCAAGGCCGTCGGCAAGGTCGTCTTGGGGACGGTCAAGGGCGACCTGCATGACATCGGCAAGACCCTGGTGGGGATGATGTTGGAGGGCGCCGGTTTCGAGATCGTCGATCTGGGTACGGACGTGCCCCCGGCCAAGTTCGCCGAGGTGGCCCGATCGAGCGGGGCCAACATCGTGGGCATGTCGGCGCTCCTGACTACGACGATGCAGAACATGCGCGCCACGGTCGAGGCGCTGGAGGACATGGGTATCCGCCAACAGGTGAAGGTGATGATCGGCGGCGCGCCGGTCACCGATGCCTACGCTAAGGAGATCGGCGCCGATGGGTACGCGCCCGATGCCAGCCGGGCGGTGGCGTTAGCCAAACAGCTGATGTAGGCTTGTCGCAAGGAACACGACAGCCCCGCAAGGGGCTGTCACGCGTATACTGCCAGGGGAAACGGCGAGGCTGGAGACGAAGGTGGCCCGCGTCGCTGCCGCGGGGCCGGAGGTCGGGATGGCACTTCGAATCGGATACATCGGTCTGGGCCTGATGGGCAAGTCGATCGCCGGCAACATCCTGAAGGCCGGCTACCCGATGACGGTTCACAACCGAAGCCGCGGTGCGGTGGACGAATTGGTCGCCCGAGGCGCCGTCGGAGCTTCATCCCCTCGCCGGGTGGCCGAGGCGAGCGACATCGTCTTCACCTGCCTGCCGGACAGTCCTGACGTCGAGGCCGTCGTCCTCGGTCCGGACGGTATCCGGGAGGCCAGCCGGCCGGGGATGATTACCGTGGACAACAGCACCATCAAGCCGGAGACCGCCCGGCGGGTCGCCCGCGAGTTGGCCGAGGTGGGGGTTCAGGCCCTGGACGCGCCCGTATCGGGTGGCGATATCGGTGCGCGCGACGGCACCCTGGCAATCATGGTCGGCGGCCCGAGGGCGGTATTCGACGCCGTCCTGCCCGTCTTCGGCGCCATGGGCAAGACGATCACGTACGTCGGCGAGAGCGGAGCCGGGCAGGTCGCCAAGGCCTGCAACCAGATCATGGCCGCGGCGCAAATGGTGGCGCTGTCGGAGCTCTTGCTCCTGGCCCGCAAGGCCGGCGTCGATCCGAAGAAGGTGGTCGAAGCCATCAAAGGTGGGGCGGCCCAGTGCTGGACATTGGATGTCAAACCGCCGCGCTTGTTCGCCGGCAATCGCCAGCCGGGATTCAAAGCGCGCATGATGCGCAAGGATTTGCGAATCATCCTGGAAACCGGCGGCGCCTACGGGGTGCCCCTACCAGACTCGGCTCTCCATCTGCAACTCTACGAAGCTATGCTCCAGATGGGGATGGGGGACCTGGACAACTCCGCGGTCGTGGGCGTATTCGAGGCGATGGCCAACGTCTCATTGCTCGATGAACCGGCTTGACGGGTGAGCCCAGAGACCTCGCCTAGTCAACGACCAGGCGCTGAGAGGGTCCCGAGCACGGACGGTTGCGCCGCCACCCAGCGTTGAAAGACGGCGGCCAGCGCCGGATTGTCCTGCAGGCGCATAGTCGTATCGTGGGCGGGATCGCTATCGTTGGGGAAAGCTTCATTCCACCAGGCAAAGCCGATCAAACGTGGCCAGCGCATGCCGACGATATCCGCCAGCGCCCTGTCGGCCCAGGCAGCCTGGTCGCCGCGCGGGTTGCCCTGGGTGACGCCGAACTCCGCCAGGATGATGGGTTTCGTTGGCGCCAGTTCCACGAGCCGGCGATAATCCGAATCCATCAGTCTCCGGAACGAGGGCCAACCGCCTTCCATGGGGGTCTGCGCGCCGTACACGCTGACGGCCAACCAGTCGATCCAGTCATCCCCCGGATAGTAGCGCTCGAAACGGTTCCAGTCGCTGTCCGGCAAATCCTGTGATGAGACGTGGAAGACCCAGACGACGTTCGTCGCCTGCTCTTGGCGGGCGATAGCGATGATGTGGCGGTAGGTTTGCCGGAATCGCTCAGGGCCGTCCGGTTTGCCGGCGTCTCCCAGGCCGTCGGCCCGACCGCCGCCGTTCCACGCGCCGTTCCACGGAAACCATTCGCCGTTGACCTCCGTACCATATTCGGCCAGGATCGGGGTGCCAAAGTCCCGCGCTGCGGCCATCCAGGTATGAAGGTCTGAGTCGAAATCACCCTCTGCAATGTGATCTAGAGTGAAGAACGGCTCGGCGTGCCACTGGGCGGCATCGCTGCGCAGCATTAGCCGGATATAGGGGACGCTTCCGGCTTCGCGGATCCAGGCGGCCGTCGCAACCGGGAACGAACGGCTGGCGTACCAGTTGCTGGAGAAGTACACCCAGGCGGCCGACTTGCCGGCGAGGCGCTCGTATTCTCGGAGACTCTCCGGGGTGATCTCATGTTCTTGGCCGGTAGGTCCGGCGGGGTAGACCCCATGCAGGAGGGATCCGGCCGGGGGCGGGGTGAGGACAGACGATGGCGAACGCGCTGTCGGGGATGTCTGCTTGGGCGCCGCCAGGAGCTTGCCGGACTGGTCGCCGGCGGCGAGCCGCGTGGATCCCGGCGCCGCAATCGCAGCAGTTAGGAACAGTGAGGCCATGAGCGCCCGACGCGCCCCGGTCCTAGTGATGACTCTCCCCATCGCGCCCTCTCCCGTCGCGCGATCCCTCTGCCCCCAGTCTAAGGCGAACGACGAGTCGTGCAATCGAAACGGTTGAATCGCAGGCCAATCGTGGGGGAGGCGTCGAGGGCCGGAAGGTCAATCCTGGCCAAACGACAACAGCGAAGGCATCGCGGCCGTCGGCGCGGCTTATTCAGGCTCCGGTTAGACCGAGGAAGGAAAGCGGCGTCGATCTTCTGGGGATTGGATTGAACAGTGCGCTACATGCTGACGCCGGCATGTGGGGGCGGGTCGGCGGGCGTCTCACACGTGACCCAGCCCAAAGGTTGGGCGCGTTCCGTCGACCGGCGTAGACCCCCGACCGGCATCCCGGCCAGCCTCGTCTCATTCGACCGGTTGTCTCGCGTTGGGATCGTCTGCGACCGGCAGCGTGACACGATCGGGGATCGTCGCGGCGAGACAATCCCCGGGCTGCACGGCTCCCGGGTTAGCAGACGCCGCCGGAGATGCCTCCCCGATCAGGTCATTCCGCCAGGGCGGGCGCCTGCCTCCGGGCGAGCTCGGCGCGCATGGCGGCGTGTTTCTCGCGGCTGATCGGGTAGGCACGCACCGCCAGGAAGCTGGTCAGCAGGATGACTGCCGGCGCCAGGCTGACGAATGCCCTCAAGGCGAGCAGCACGGCCGACGGCTGACTGGGGATCGGGCCGCCCGGAACCTGATTGACGTAGCCGCTGGCTTCCAGGACGAAGTTGGATATCGCCAGGCCCAGCGAGATGCCCAGCTTCTGCAAGAAGACGAAGAAACCGTAGAACACGCCCTCGCGGCGCTGGCCAGTCTCCAGCTCGTCCATCTCGATCACGTCGGGGATCATGCTCCAAGGGATCAAGTAGCCGATGCTCACCCCGCCTCCGGCCAGAATGGCCAGCACGAAGAGCAAGCCCATCTGGCCGGGTTGAACGAAGAACAGGACGATCTCCACCACGATCCAGAAGGACATTCCGATGTAGTACGTGGTCTGCTTGCCGATTCGGGCGCTGACTCGCGTCCACAACAACACAAACAAGAAAGCGGACACCTGCACCGCCAGGACGAGCGTCCCGAACTGGCTCTCCGCCCCCATCCAATACTTCACGTACAGAATCAAGTTCGTCTGCACGAACTGGATGCTCAGCCAGCTCATGAGGTAGATGAGCGTGACCAGCACGAAGGCCCGGTTGCTGAAGGCGATGCGCAGCCCCTCGGAGAATCCCGGCCCTTTAGGCCGATCCTCCTTGAAGTGAACCTCGCGGGTGAAGGCGAAGGTGATCCAATTGGGGACGATGATAAAGAAGGTCCAGACCGCGGCGCTGACCATATAGCCGGTGGACACGTTGGCGAACTTGCCGACGATGACCGTGTGCAGGAAGGCGGCGAAAACCCCACCCAGGATGGAGAAACTCATCCGATAGGACGACAGGCTGGTGCGCTCATCGTAGTCGTGGGTCAATTCGGGGGTCAGCGCGGCATAGGGCACGTTGACCGCGGTGTAGGCCGCGTCGAGCAGGATCGCCACGACCAGGTAGTACCAAAACTTGCCCCAATCACTTAGAGGCGGGACAAGCCACTGCAGGAAGAAGAATAAGCCAAATGGGATGGCGGCGAAAAGAAGCCAGGGGCGACGCCGGCCCCAGCGGGACTTGGTCCGATCGGTCAGCACGCCGACGATCGGATCGTTGACCGCATCCCAAAGCTTGACGATTAGGAAGATCGAGCCGGCCATCGCCGGTCGCAGCCCGGCGACGTCCAGGAGGAAGGCATTCAGGAAGAACCCGTTGATGGCGGCGACGATAGCAGGGCTCAGGTCGCCGGCGCCGAAGGCCAGCTTGGCCAGGCGAGAGAGCTTCTCACGGGGGGCAGTGGGTTGCATCTAAGGTCCCTCCAGAGTGGTGTTGGTCATGCGCGCCAGGCACCCGCTCGCGATCCCCGCCTTGGGCGGTTGAGATCCGGCCGGGCGTTTCAATCGACGATCCAGTTACGGCGGAAGTCCGGCAGTGACTCGCCGGTTCGGCGAGAATACTCTCGGCGCAAACGGTAGTGCTCGTAGAGCAGATCCGTCAGCCGTCGCATGCGTCGGCGCTCTTCGGGAAAGATGTAATTATGCGCGTCAAACAGAATGCGCACCAGGTTGGGGCGGGGCGGCAGGTTGTAGGAGTGTCCCTCAGGCTCATCCAGATGGATGTTGAGCATATTGGACAGCCGCGCATCCATGCAAGCGACGAACAAACCCGGGTCATAGAACGTGCCCCCGCCATCGCGATAGAGCTGGCTGTTGAGCGGGGCAGGGTTGATATACGTGTTCATGCTCCAGCCGGCGATCATGGCCTTGACGATCGGCGCAGACTGGACGCTCCAAGCTCGGCCGCCGAAATGCATGCCGCGCTCTGGCTGGGTCTTGCCGA
>JBGOYQ010000008.1:0-11440 GCA_041479735.1 Anaerolineae bacterium
GAGACCGGCCACGCCGCGCTGGCGCTGCAGGCCGTAGCGCCGGAGGCGGCCATCGCCTCGGCGCGCGATTATCTCGAGAACTGCTGCCGCGCCGCCGGCAAGGCCCTGCACATCGCCGCCGAGCTTCCATCCGGGCTTCCCCCCGTGCACGCCGACCCCGATCGTCTGCAGCAGATATTCTCTGCACTGCTGGACAACAGTTTCTTCTACACGCCGGCGGGCGGCACGGTTCGTCTGTCCGCGCGCCGGGCGGGGGAGATGCTCGAGTTCGAGGTGGCGGACACGGGCGTCGGAATCCCGGCCGCGGATGCGCCGCGCATCTTTGAGCGCTTCTTTCGCGGCGAGCCCGCTCTCAACCTGGGCGTCCCAGGCACTGGCCTGGGGTTGTCAATCGTCGCGCAGCTGGTCGAGATGCACGGGGGACGCATCTGGGTGAACAGCAGTGGCGAGCCTGGGCAGGGCAGCACGTTCACCTTCTCCTTGCCGGTGGCTCCCGTCCCGATTCTCGAAGTCCAAGGGTGAGGCATGCCGAGAATCCTGGTCGCCGAAGACGAGCGAGACATCCGTGAGCTCATCGCTTTTACCCTGCGGCACCACGGCCACCAGGTTGTCACCGCTGCCAACGGTGAAGAAGCCTTGCGGCTCGCCCAGGCGGAGAAGTTCGACATCATCCTGCTCGACGTCCGCATGCCCCGCATGACAGGCTACGAGGTCTGCCAGCGCCTGAAGGCCGACCCGGCCACGCAAGCGATTCCGGTCGCATTCCTTTCGGCCAAGGGACAGGAGGCCGAGATCGAAACCGGCCTGGACGCGGGCGCGATCGACTACATCCTCAAACCTTTCGCCCCGGACCAATTGGCGGCCCGGGTCGCCTTCCTGCTGGGGAAATGAGCAGCCGCCGGACCGACCGGTCGGATGTGTTCGGGTAGGCAGCGCAAGAACTCAGCATTGGGCGACGGCTGGCTTGGTGAGTAGCCTCGGGCGAGCGTCGCCACGCAGTCCGGACGTGCCGCTGCACCTCGTCTGTAGCCAGCCGTCGGCTTGACCCGGTTCCCGCGCCCGCGGTATACTGGGTGTTAACGAATCAGCACGGGGAGCCCGGTGTTGCCGGGCTGAGAGGAGGGCACGCCAGCCCTCGACCCGCCGAACCTGACCCGGGTAATGCCGGCGGAGGGATTGCGACACGAGCGCCTGACAACCTCCTCCGACCCCGGAGGAGGTTGCGTTGCGCGCCGTGATCTTCGCCAATGGTCGCCTGTCCAACCCGCTCATGGACCGGAGTCTCCTTCGCGCGGATGACTGGATCCTGGCTGCGGATGGAGGCGCCGTCCACTGCCGCGAGCTAGGCGTCGTCCCGGCTGCCGTCATCGGTGACCTGGACTCGGCCCCGGCCGATGAGCTCGATCGCCTGAAGGCCGCCGGAGTCGAGATCATCCGCCACCCGCGCCGCAAAGATGAAACCGACCTCGAGCTGGCCATCGCGTTCGCCTCCCAGGCAGGTGCCGACGACGTCCTAATCCTGGGCGCCATGGGCGACCGCTGGGACCAGACGATCGCCAATCTGCTCCTACTCTCGCTGGTCGACCTGCCTTCCGGCCGCGCCTTGATCGTCGACGGGCTGCAACAGGTCGGCCTGCTGCGCGGCGGCGAGACCTTCACACTGCGGGGCCAGCCGGGCGACGTTGTCTCCCTGCTCCCGATTGCCGGGGACGCCAGCGGGATCACGACCGACGGCCTCGAGTACCCCTTGCAGGCCTCGACGCTGCGCTTCGGTGCCACGCGCGGCGTCAGCAACCTGCTCCTAAGCACGGAAGCCAGCCTCAGCCTCAAAGAGGGCAAGGTGCTCGTCGTGCTGATTCGCAAACCCGCCGCGGTCGTCGCATAGGAGGTATTCCATGTTCAGACTTCGACTTGCTTGCATCCTGGCTGCCTCGGGCGTCTTGCTGTCAGCTTGCGCCACGGCGCCGGCAACGTCCACCCCACAGACTCTGACCGTGATGACCCACGATTCGTTCAGCGCGACCGACAAGATCATCGCCGCATTCGAGTCGGCCCACGGTGCGAAGGTGATGTTCGTCAAGGCTGGTGACGCCGGGACGGCGCTCAACAAGGCCATCCTGTCGAAGGATAAGCCGTTGGCCGACGTCTTCTACGGCGTCGACAACACCTTCCTGACACGCGCCTTGACCGAGGGGATCTACGAGCCGTACGCCTCACCTCTGCTGGCCGACATCCCCGACTCTTTCAAGCTCGATCCCCAGAACGGCGCTCTGCCCGTCGACTACGGCGACGTCTGCCTCAACTATGACCGGGCCTACTTCACCCAGCACAAGTTGTCCCCGCCCCAATCGCTGGAGGACCTGTTGAAGCCCGAATACAAGAGCCTGCTCGTGGTCGAGGACCCTGGGGCGTCTTCGCCCGGGCTGGCCTTCCTGTTGACGACCATCGGTCACTTCGGGCCGAATGGCTTCCTCGACTTCTGGAAAGGTCTGGTCCAGAACGGGGTACTGGTCGTCAATGACTGGGAGACGGCTTACAACACCCAGTTCAGCGGTTCCTCCGGACACGGGCCTCGACCGATCGTGGTCTCGTACAATTCCAGCCCGGCATTCGAGGTGGTGAACGCCCCGACGCCTCCCGCGGAGGCGCCGACAGTGGCGATCGTCAGCGATGACACCTGTTTCCGGCAGGTCGAGTTCGTCGGCATACTGAAAGGGACCACCCATCGAGCGCTGGCGGAGGCGTGGGTCGACTTCATGCTTTCGAAGACCTTCCAGGAGGACATGCCCTTGCAGATGTATGTGTTCCCGGTCAACTCGAAGGCCTCCGTCGGCGATGCGTTTGCCCGCCTGATGGCCATTCCAACCAAGACGGCCAACGTGCCTGCCGACCAGATCGCCGCCAACCGGGACAACTGGATCAAGGCCTGGCGGGAGGTCGTCCTGCAGTGAGCCTGCTGAGCGGCTTGCGCCGGCGCTCGCCTTGGCTGTGGGCGGCACCGCTCGTCTTTTTGGCGTTGTTCTACGTCTGGCCCATGGCGAGCATCACCGCCTTAAGCCTGGCGCGAGGTCAGGGATTGGCGGCCCCCTTCCTGGAGGCCTTCTCGTCGCCGATTGAGCGCCACATCCTATGGTTCACCGCTTGGCAGGCCGCGGCTTCGACGGCGCTCACGTTGGTGCTCGGCCTGCCGGGCGCCTACCTGCTGGCCCGCTATCAATTCCGCGGCAAGTCGCTCCTGCAGGCGCTGACCGGCATCCCTTTCGTCATGCCGACGCTGGTTGTGGCGACGGCCTTCTTCGCTCTTCTGGGGCCGCGCGGTTGGCTCAACCTTGGGCTGATGGCCGCCCTGGGCCTTCACGACCCGCCGATCCAGATGACCAACTCCCTGGCGGCCATCCTGGCGGCGCACGTCTTCTACAACACGACCATCGTGCTGCGCACCGTCGGGGACTTCTGGTCGCGCCTCGATCCCCGGCTGGCGTCCGCCGCTGCCGTCCTCGGCGCCGGCCGATGGCAAACCTTCCGCAGGGTGACGATCCCGCTGCTCTTGCCCGCCATCGCCGCCGCGGCGCTGTTGGTCTTCCTCTTCGATTTCACCTCCTTCGGCGTCGTGCTCGTCCTGGGCGGGCCGAGGTTCGCCACCCTTGAGGTCGAGATCTACAACCAGACGGTGGGGCTTTTCAATCTACCCTTGGCGGCGGCCCTGAGCCTGATTCAGCTGGCCTGCACGCTGGCTTTGACTCTCACCTACTCCCGTCTATCGGCTCGATTGTCGGTCCCGCTTGCGCTCCGTTCCCGCCAACAAACTAAGCGTCCGCTGCGAACTTGGCGAAGCCGTGTGGCCGCCGGCGCGATCATCGCCGTGTTGCTGACCTATCTGACCTTGCCCCTCCTCGCCTTGGCGGCCCGCTCGTTCGCCCGCCTGGACCCAGAGCGAGGCCAGTTCGCGCCGGTTCAATCCGGGCTGACGCTCGACTTCTATCGCATGTTGACGACCAACATTCGCAGCTCCTTGTTCTTTGTGCCACCGACGGCCGCCGTCGCCACCTCGTTGACGTATGCGGCGGCGACCGTCGTCCTGGCGCTGACCCTCGGCCTGCCGGCCGCCTGGGCCCTGGCCAGGCGTGACGCCTCCCGGCTGGACCGCATCGCCGACTCGCTGATCATGCTGCCGCTCGGCACGTCCGCCGTCACCCTGGGGCTGGGCTTCATCGTCGCGCTCAACCGGCCGCCGCTGGACTTGCGAGCTTCGCCGCTCCTGGTCCCACTGGCGCACACACTGGTTGCACTCCCATTCGTCGTACGCAGCCTGACGCCATCGCTGCGAAGCATCCAACCTCGTCTACGCCAGGCGGCTGCTGTCCTAGGCGCCGGCCCGCGACAGGTTCTGCAAACCATCGACCTGCCGCTTGTCGGCCGGGCCGTCCTCGTCGCCGCCACCTTCGCCTTCACGATCTCATTGGGCGAGTTCGGCGCCACGGCTCTCATCGCCCGCCCGGAGTATCCGACCGTGCCGCTTATGATCTTTCGATTCCTGTCCCAGCCGGGAGCCAGCAACTACGGCCAGGCGCTGGCCTTGAGCACAATCTTGATGATCGTCTGCGCCGCCGGCATGCTCGGAATCGAACGGCTGCGGATTGCCGACGTCGGTGAGTTCTAGCCTGCATGATCCTTCGCGCTGACATCCGGGCATCTCATCATCGTGCGTTCGAGACCGGCCGCCCCTGCAGCCGTACCGACACGGGACAACCATGATCGATTCGGATTCCGGAACGGCCTTGCAGGTCATCGACGTCTACAAGCGGTTCGGCGACCTTACCGCCCTGGGCGGCGTGACATTCGACGTCGCCGCAGGCGAGGTCGTTGCCGTACTTGGCCCGAGCGGATGCGGCAAGTCCACCCTGCTTTCCATCATCGCCGGTTTGGAGACGCCTGACGGTGGCGACGTGACCTGGATGGGCAACAGCCTTGACGGCCTTCCCCCGTACCGCCGCGGTTTCGGCCTGATGTTCCAGGACTACATGTTGTTCCCGCACATGAATGTCTTCGAGAACGTCGCGTTCGGGTTGCGCATGTCCGGGCAGCCACCGAAGGCGATCGTCCGCCGGGTCGAGGAATGCCTGGCGCTGGTGGGATTGTCCGGCATGAACGCCCGCGACGTGACGACCTTATCCGGAGGCGAGCAGCAGCGAGCGGCGCTGGCGCGATCGCTAGCGCCTCGACCGGCGTTGCTCATGCTCGATGAACCGTTAGGCGCGCTGGATCGAGGTCTGCGCGAGCGTCTGATGCTCGATCTACGCTCCATTCTGCGCGGGCTGCGCCAGACAGCGGTCTACGTGACCCACGACCAAGAGGAGGCCTTCGGCCTGGCCGACCACATCGTGGTGATGGACGCTGGCCGGGTGGCCCAGATCGGCCCTCCGCAGGCCATCTACCGCTCCCCGGCCTCGCCGTTCGTCGCCCGATTCCTGGGCCTGACGAATCTGCTCGAGGGCACGGTGCGAGCAGAGTCCGGCCGGACCTGGGTGGACACACCCATCGGGGATCTGCCGATCCCCGCGCGGCCGACCGGACGCGTCACGGTGTTGATCCGTCCGGACGCGGCCTCGCTCGAGCGCGCCACCGGGACCGTGCTGCACGGCACCGTGACGGATTTGTCCTTCCGAGGTACCAACTGCCAGGTAGGCGTGGCTATCAACGCCGTGACCCTGCAATTTGAGCTGCCATCGCGCCAGCCGATCCCCTCCCAGGGCGAGCAAATCCATCTCGGCCTCAACGCCCGGGACGCCATACAGGTGTTCGGGTGAGCGAGCAGATGTCGGTCCACAAGCTCGATGCCGTCGGGCACGAGCAATGGGTTTACTCCGGGACCGTGCTGGCGCGGGGGGATGATTTCGTCCGACTCGAAGGGCACTTCGACCGCGAATCGGCGGAACGTGCCGGCCTGATCATCCGGCGAGGGGACCGGATGGTGGAGACCCACTTCCGCGACCGCTGGTACAACATCTTTGCCATCTACGACGGCGACGGACCGCACCTCAAAGGCTGGTACTGCAACATCACTCGCCCGGCGCGTCTTGAAGTCAACGACATCTATGCCGAAGATCTGGCCCTGGATCTGGTCGTTCGACCCGGCGGGAGTTGGCACGTGGTCGATGAGGATGAGTTTGAGGCCTTGCCGTTGGGAGAGGACGACCGCCGGCGTGCCCGCGAGGCGCTAGCGGAGTTGCAGGCCCTGGCCGCGGCGGGCGAGGCGCCCTTCGGCGCTTAGCAGATTGCAGAAGTACTGCGAGAATCGGCCCAGCAATGATCGATGGGGCGGTTGAGGGTTCGCCCAACCGCCCCATCGATGAATCCATCGCTTCGGAACCGCCTCTTTCCGGAAGCTCCAAGGAGACAGATAGACCATTCCCCCGCCCTTCCGGGCGCGGCGCGACGGGCCGCTTCGCTCAGGTCAGGGCGAAGGGTGCCAGCTCCATGCCCAACTTGAAGATGCGATCCCCGTTCTGGTACAGATAGTAGCCCAGCCATCCGCATACGAGGCACAGGCAGCACAAGACGATCACCACAACCAGGATGATCAGCCAGGTCTTGGACGACTTCTTTTCTTCGGGTGAGGATGTTGCCGGTGTCACGGTTTGGTCGCTCATATCCTCTTCTCCTGTACGGATGATTGCCCCTCTTTCGCTAGAGCAGCGTGAACAGCAAAGGCAGCAACGAGCTGGGTTTCGAGGCGGCAAAGCCGAGCGCCAGCAAGCAGAAAGGCACACCGAAGATGACGCCGGCCACGCACAGGCCGATGACCGTCAGCGCCAGGCTGATCCAGCCCAGCACCATTCCGGCGGTTGCCAGCCCCTCCCCGCTCATCGCGCCGCCGCTGGCGGCGATCTCCCGGCGCGCCATCGGGCCGGTGATCACAGCAATGATGCTCCCCAACACCGGCATGAGCGTCAGCCCCAGGATGCCGGCGATCAGGCTGATGATCGCCAAGCTGCTGCTGGGGGCGGCGCGCGGCGCGCTTCCCGACGATGGTTCTAAGGTCATGTACGGGTCTCCTTCGATCTGGCGTCAGGCAACCTGGGCGCGGTTGCTGCGCCTCCAAAACCACCAGATGATGTAGGTCGTGACTAGGATGATGATCGCCGCGATCAGAATCGGGATCACGATGGCCAGGATCGACAGGACCGTGGCCACCAGGTCCTCCGCCAGACTGACGGGGATGTTACCGGCGCCGCCCGTGGTTGCCGTCACGGCCGGCCGCACGGCCGCCGCCTTGACAGCGTGCACGCTGCCGGCGACGACCAGGCCGGCGATGATGGCCACGATCGGGTGGATGCGGGCCGCCGCGCCGGTGCTGGCGGCGAACAACACCGCGCCGGCTGTTGGGCGGACGAAGGTCTGCACGACGTCATTGATGTGATTGACCGCCGGCAACTTGTCGGCGAAGAACTCGATCAGCCCCAACACGACCAACGCTCCGATCACCCACCAGCTGGTCAGGTTGTCCCATGGCGGCGCGAGCTCGACCCAGTTGGTGAAACGCGCCGCCAGAGCCAGGATCAACAAGGGCACGTAGGCGTTCAAGCCGGCGCTGGCAGACAATCCGAACGCCGAGAGAATTCCTCCTAGTGCAGTCATTTCCCCTCCTCAAAGCTCACAGCTGAAACCCGTTCCAGGTACCGGTCAGTCCATACCGGGCCAAGTCAAAGAGGGCGATTTGGGCCATGGCCAGCGTCAGCCCGGCCGTCAGCGCCAGGCCCATTCCGCGCCAAGACGTTTCTCGATTCTCGCGCCGGGTGACGATGACGAACAGCATCGAGTAGACCGTCGTCAGCAGCCCCAGGACCCCCAGGCTGCTGATCAAGGCCAGCGGATACAGGATCAACGGGTTGTCGGTCAAGACGAAGGCGATCAGCCCTCCGGCCAGCAGAAGCAACATGCCCAGGTCGGCAAAGGAACGCAGCACCGGCTCCCGGCCCCAATCCTTCCACGCGGTCTGATTGAAACCCGGAAGTACAAGTGCCGACAGGCTGACACCTAGCAGCGTCCCGGTGATCAGGCGCAGCGTGTTGTTCGGCGTGTACAGGTGCGGCAGTGCGGGAAAGAAGCTCAGATAGGAGTTGGTCCCGTCGATGGCGAACGCCAGACCGAAGGCCCCCAGGACGAGAAGGATCGGCCATACGGGCATGACGCCGGACCGGCCCCGGCCGCGAACGAACGCATAAGCGAAGCCCAGCACCGCCCCTAGGTACATCCCCGTGCAGCGCGAGCACAACGGTAGCTGACGGTCCCCCAAGTGAAAGGAGCGCAGGTCGATGCGATGGCACACTGCATAGCCGATCGCATCCGCCTTGCCGAGCAGGCCACCGGGCGTCAGATATAGCCAGGCCCCGATGATGGCACCGCCCAACAGAAAGACCAACAGGCTGGGCAAGCGCGCCGGTTCGACCGCGCGATCTCCCAACGCAGACGCGGAGGACATACACGCGATTATAGCCGATGGACTCCGCGCAGCAACCGCTCTGCTTGACGGTCCGCCGCGGGGTCGGTATAATCCGGTCGCCTTCCTCGGTAGCTCAATTGGCAGAGCAATCGGCTGTTAACCGATTGGTTCCAGGTTCGAGTCCTGGCCGAGGAGCCTCTTGCAACCATCCTCCAGAGTGAGCGGGCCCCTCGGGGCCTGTTTGATTCGTACGCCGCGTCCTGCTGTGCCTGGGTGGATTGACCGGGCCATCGACCCTCGTTAAGGCATCACCGGGACTCGACTCGGCGCGATGCACCCGAGGAATTCGATCTTTGTCAGCGGTGGATCGGCCGCCGGCGACCCTCTCCGCCGCCCCAAGGTTGACAACCGGCGGCAAACCGCCTAGCATGTGCCGGCACGTAAGCCGTCCGGTTTGTTTCCATCGAGGTCACCCCATCCCACATCTGAGTCCGGACCGCCGGTTCTCGCGGGCCGACCCGCCCGTTCGTCGAGCCTGCCGCGGACCTCGCCCATGACGGCGGCAACGCCAACCCCGGCTGCCTCGAGGATCTCCGTCTGGCTCCGGCGCGCCCTGGCCTTGGCGACGCTGAGCGTCGCCATCTACCTGTTCCTGCCGCTCATCCGCGAGCTGCGTGCCGCCGGCGCTCTCATCCTGCAGGCTTCCTGGATCTGGCTGCCGGCAGCCTTGGGAGTCCAGCTGGCCTCCTACGCCTTCCTCACCTGGCTCAATCTGCTGGCGCTGCGGCCCTTCCCCGGCCGGATCGGATTTGGACGGATGGCGGCGACGCTGACATCCATGGCCTTCATCGAGGTTGCCATCCCCAGCGCCGGGGCGAGCGGCGTCGTGTTGCGCGCCCGGCTGCTGGGCAAGCATGGCTACAGCCTGGAGGCCTCGACCTTCAGCCTGGCGGTCGAGAGCGTCTTCATGGGGCTGGCGATGGGCATAGTCTCGATGGCAGGGCTTTTGCACCTGCTCCAGCGCGGCGAGCTCAGCACCGGTCAGACATTGCGCCTAGTGTTGCTGGCGCTGGCGATCGTCGCGTTCACCTTCGCACTCTGGCGCGTGATCATCAGCCAGGACCGCAGTCGGCGCGTTCTAGGATGGCTCATCCCGACCTGGAACCGAATCGCTGGGCGCTGGCGGCGCGTCGATCCTGCCGGCCTGGAGCCACGTCTGGCAACCTTCCACGCCAACCTCGAGCAATTGCGACGCATGCCTCTGTGGTTGTTCTTGTTGGCAGCCTTCGGCCGGGCGCTGCTCGATGTGGCGACGCTGGGTGTCTGTTTCCTACTGTACGGACACGCTATCTCGCCCGGAACGCTCCTGACGGGTTACGGGCTGATCCTGCTCTTGAGCGGGCTGGCCGCATTGCCAGGCGGGTTGGGGGTGGCAGACGTCTCGGTCCCCATCGTATTCGCCCGCCTCGGAGAGCCCGGACCGGTGGCTTTGGCCGCCGGATTAACCTACCGCCTGATCGCCTGGTGGCTCTTGCGCTTCATCGGGTTTATCAGCTGGCAGGTGTTGGAGGCACGCGCATGAGTGCCTCGCGTATCGGCGAGCAATTCGACCAGCGCGCCGGGCGCTACGATAACCCGGTCACCGCTTTCATCGGCGAGCGCGAGCTCCGGCGCATCCGTCCCCTCGTCCCGGCCGGATCGGAGGTTCTCGATTTCGGATGCGGCACCGGCCGGACGACGCTCGATCACCTACGCCGCGACTGCCGCGTGACCGCGTTCGACATATCCAAGGAGATGCTGGCGATCGCCGCCGCCAAGGCCCGCCGCGCCGGCTGGCAAGCGACGTTCACTGCCGACGCCGAGGAGCTGCGAGTCCGCACCTGGCCCTTCGTCACTTGCATCGGCGTGCTGGACTACTACCCCGACCCGGCCCTCCTGCTTCTCAAGCTGAAGGCCCACCTATCCCCGGGCGGCCGATTGGTCGTCACCTACCCTAATGGGGCCAGCCCCCTGGCGTGGCTGTATGCGATTGGATCACGCTTCACGACGCGTGCCTATCCGCGCACCCCCGGCGCGGCCCGAGGCGACGCTGCCGCCGCCGGCCTGCGAGTCGACTCGCTGGAGTATGCCTTCCCACACGTGCGCTGGCTGGGGCACACGCTCGTGCTGGCACTCGCTGATCCCCTCCCCGCCGTCGTCCCAGGCGGGCGCTTGAGCAACGCCTGAAGGTCATTTATACTGGTATCCAGACCGCCGATAGCGACGTGCCAGGTGAGAGGCAGTCCGTTGCCCGACAAACTGTCCTTCAAACACGAGCCCGTGGCGCTCGTCATCCCGTCCTACAACGAAGGCCTCCGCATCGGTGAGCTGCTTCGCACCGTCTGCCAGGTGGGCCTACTGAGCCGCATCATCGTCGTCGATGACGGCTCGACGGACGATACCGCCGCGGTCGTGCAGGCGAGCGCCAGGACCGACCCTCGGATCCAGCTCCTGCCCATGGCTGACAACCGCGGCAAGGCCGCGGCGATGGTCGCCGGCGCGGAGGCTAGCGGCTGCGACCTGATAAGCTTCATCGACGCCGACCTGCTTCGATTGCGCCCGGAACACGTGATTGAACTGATCGAGCCGGTGCGGGCCGGGACCTGCAGCATGACGCTCGGCCTGTTCACCGGTGGCCGGTGGAGCACCGACAACTCGCACCGGCTGACCCCGTACCTCAGCGGCCAGCGGTGTCTGCGCTGGAGCCTGTTCCGCTCCATCCCCGACCTGGACACGTCCCGCGCCGGGATCGAGGTCGCCTTGAGTCTGTACGCCTGGCGGCACGGCTACCGCGTGTGCCCTGTGCATTGGCATGGAGTCACCCATGTCATGAAGATCGAGAAGATGGGCTTACTGCGCGGCAATCTGTCGCATCTCAAGATGTATGGCGAGATTCTTCGATATCTCCTACACATCCTCACCGCCGATCGGCGGCAGGCACGCCTGTCGAAACCCCGC
>JBGOYQ010000009.1:0-11424 GCA_041479735.1 Anaerolineae bacterium
ACGTGCCCGAGATCATTCCGTTCTTGCTGACCGCATTACTGAATCTGCCCCTGGCGCTGACGGTGCGGCAGATTCTGGCGATCGACCTGGGGACAGATGTGCTGCCGGCGCTCGCCCTGGGCACCGAGAAGCCCGAGCCCGACGTGATGCTCCGTCCACCAAGGCGGCGCTCCCAGCCGCTCATCGACCCGCGGCTGCTTCGCCGGGCATTCGTCTGGCTTGGGCCGATCGAGACTGTCCTGTGCTATGCCGGCTTTGCAGCGATCTATGTGGGCTTCGGCTATGGCCATATGATCGGTCTGCCGGCATGGCGTTGGCTCGAGGCGATCAATCCGCGGCACCTGCCGCCCTATCAGGTTGAAGCCTTGGCCAAGACCGTCTTCTTCGCCGGGCTGGTGACGGCACAGATCGGCAATGCATTCGCGTGCCGGAGCGAGACCGCCAGGGGGCGGCGCCTGGGTTGGCTCAGCAACCGCTTCCTGCTTCTGGCGGTGGCGATGGAATTGGTGCTGATGGGCGCTTTGGTATACGTGTGGCCGCTTCCGAAGCTGTTCAGCCTGCAGCCGGTCCCGCCGGAGTACTGGTTCGGCCTGCTGGCGTTTGCGCCCATCCTGTACAGCCTCGATCGCATCCGCAAGTCACTCGCCCAGCGCCTCGGCGCCCGGCGCACTCGAATGGACGAAGGAGGGTCAAGGTCATGAAGGTCATCATCATGGGATGTGGAAAAGTGGGTACGCTGGTAAGCCGGCGCATGGCTGAAGAGGGACATGACGTCACCGTCATCAACGCCGATGAAAGCGCCCGTGATCGTCTTGGCCCGCGCTTCAAGGGCCGCCTGATCGTCGGGATCGGATTCGACCGGCAGGTCCTTCTCGACGCCGGAATCGAGCAGGCCGAGGCCTTCGCCGCCACCAGCACATCAGACAGCACCAACATCGTGGCGGCGCGGATCGCACGCAATATCTACCGTGTGCCGCGCGTCGTGTGCCGATTGTATGACCCGCGTCGGGCCGAGATCTACAACCGGCTGGGGCTGGTCACGATCTCATCCACGACGTGGGGCGCGGAGCGGATCTATGAGCTGATGACGCACGGCGACCTGGATGCGGTCATGACCTTCGGCCAGGGACAGGTTTCCCTGGTGGCTGTGGAAGCGCCGGCGCAGCTCGTGGGCCGGACGGTCAGCAACCTGGCGGTACCGGGGGAGGTCATCGTAGTCAGCATCACGCGGCAGGGGGAGGCGATCGTGCCGGTCCTGGGGACTGCCTTCCAACAGGGAGATCTCGTGCACCTGGCTGTTCACGCCGCCGCTATGACCCGTCTGGAGAGCCTGCTTGGGTTGGGAGAGGGAGGCTAGCGATGTTCGTCATTGTGGTGGGAGGCGGCAAGACGGGTTCGCATCTGGCAAGGGAGCTCCTGGCCCAGGGTTATCAGGTCAAGGTGATCGAGGATCGGCCGCATGTCGTGGCGCGTCTGCGCGTAGAGCTGCCGGAGAGCGCGTTGCACGACGGCGACGGTAGCTCGCCGAGCGCGCTCGAGGCGGCCGGCATCGCCAAGGCACAGGTCCTGGCAGCGGTGACCGGCGAGGACGACGTCAACCTGGTCGTGACCACGCTCGGGCGATTCGAGTTCAACGTCCCGCGCGTGATCGCCCGAGTCAACAACCCCAAGAATGCCTGGCTGTTCACCAAAGAGATGGGCGTGGACGTGGCGATCAATCAGGCCGATCTGCTCGCCAAACTGATCGCCGAAGAGATGTCGTTGGGCGACATGATGACCCTCCTCAAACTGCGGCGGGGCGAGTACTCGATCGTGGAAGAGAAGGTCCACCCCGAGTCCGTCGCCAGCGGCAAGCAGGTCATGGACCTCAACCTTCCGCAAGAGTGCGTGCTGGCGGCCATCATTCGCAAGGGCCAGCTGATCGTGCCCCGGGGGAATACAGTCCTCGAGCCGGCGGACGAGGTCCTGGCCGTCGTCCACGCCTCGGCGACGCCCATGTTGGCGGCGCTCCTGGGCCGCCCGTCGGGAGCCTGAGTGCACGTGTGGGGGGAAGAGGCGGGCAGAATGACTCCCGGAGAGCATCGCGCGTTGGCGTTCGGAGGCCAGGCGAGGTACCATGATGGCCCCTCCCACACGAGGATGGCCGACGGATCTAGCGGTTGTCTGATCGCGCCCGAATCGAAGCCGCGGCCATGCCATTTCGCCGACAGGGGCGCGCCGCGTCCACAGGAGCTTCAAACGTGAGCCTGTACCATGAGATCCTCGAGCAGCCGCGCGTGCTGGCCAACCTGGTCCAGGACCGGGCGCGCTTTGTCGAGATCGCTGCCTCGCTGCGAAGCCGGGACTGGCGCTACATCATGATCGCGGCCCGCGGCACCTCGGATCACGCCGGTCTCTACGCCAAGTATCTGTTCGGCCAGGCGAACGGCCTGCCGGTCGCCCTGGCCGCCCCGTCGCTGTTCACGATGTACCACACACCACCCAAGCTCAAGGACGCACTGGTGATCGGGATATCCCAATCGGGTGTCTCGGATGACATCGTCAGCGTGGTCCGATCGGGGCGTGAACAGGGTGCGGTGACCCTGGCGATCACCAATGACCCGTCCTCCCCGCTGGCGGCCGCGTCACAATATGTGATCGACGTGCAATGTGGTGAGGAAAAATCTGTGGCCGCGACCAAGACTTACACGGCCGAGCTGATGTGCATCGCCATGCTGTCCTGCGCGCTCTCGGGTGAGCCATCACGATTCGATGTCCTGGAGCGGGTGCCGGAGAAGGCGTCCGGGATCCTCGAGCTCGACCAACGCGTTGCCCGGATGGTCGAGCGATACCGGTACATGAATTCGTGCGTCGTCCTGGGACGCGGCTTCAATTACGCCAGCGCCTTCGAGTGGTCGTTGAAACTAAAGGAGCTGGCCTATGTCGCCGCCGAGCCGTACTCCTCGGCAGACTTCGCGCACGGTCCGATCGCCGTCGTCGAGGGGGGTTTCCCGGTCCTGGTCGTCCTGCCTCGAGGGGATGTGTCCAAGGAGATGCTGACGATGGTGCGGATGCTGGTCAAGGATCGGCAGGCGGAGCTGGTGGCGATCTCCAACTTGGCCGGGGCCCTGGAGAGCGCCAGTTCACCTATTCCGCTGCCGGACGACCTGCCCGAGTGGATCAGCCCGATCATCGGCATCATCCCGGCCCAACTGTTCGTCTACTACCTGGCTAGGGCAAAGGGCTACGACCCCGAGCACCCGCGCGGTCTCGCCAAGATCACCAGCACGCAGTGATCATCTCCCCTTCCCAAACAATGGCCGGGCTCGTGCCCGGCCAATTTGATTCCATACCCTCCACCTATCAGGAGGATTGAAGGGTGGGGGCTTTAGGCCCGCGCGGCGCGATCGGTGATCTCCAGCGCCCGGTCGATGACCTCGAAGCCGTCTGCCAGCTGATCTTCAGTGATGATGAGCGGAGGCAGCAGGAGCAGCGTGTGCCAGTGGGTGTAGGCGAACACCCCGTGGTCCAGCAGGTACTTGCGCAGCGCGTCCATCTCGGGGCTGGAGGCGTTGAAGGGCGCCATCGGCTCGCGGGTCTGGCGGTCGCGCACGAGCTCGAGGACGCCGAAAAGGCCGATCGAGCGCACGTCGCCGACGGACCGGTGGGCCTCGCCCAACTCGCGCAGCCGTCGGGCAAAGACCTTGCCCATCGCCTGAGCGCGTTCGACCAAACGATCCTCTTGCATGACCCGGATCGTGGCGATCGCCGCGGCCAGGCAGATCGGGTGCCCGTTGTAGGTCAACCCGCCTTGGTAGACCCGGTCGTCGAAGAATCGGGCGATCGGCTCGCTCATCGCCACGGCGCCCAGAGGCGCATAACCGGAGGTCAGTCCCTTGGCCATCGTCATCAAGTCGGGGACGACGCCCCAGTGGTCGACGGCGAACCAGGCGCCGGTCCGTCCGAAACCGGACATGACCTCATCACAGATCAGCAGGATGCCGTTCCGATCGCAGATGTCGCGGACGCCCTGGAGGTAGCCTTCCGGCGGAACGATCACGCCGTTCGTCCCGGTCACGGTCTCGAGCATGACCGCCGCGATCGTCTGCGGGCCCTCCAGGTTGATGATTTCCTCCAGGTGGGCCAGGTAGTCCTGCGTGAAGACGCTATCGGGGACGTCGGCGCGGCCGCGGTGGAAGGCCGATCGATAGCGGTAGGGATCGAGGAAATGGACGACGCCGGGCATGACTCCCGGCTCCCAGGCGGCGCGCCGCGGGTCACCGGTGGCAGCCAGGGCCCCGGCCGTGGCGCCATGGTACGAGCGATAGCGGGCCAGGATCTTGTGGCGCCCGGTGTAAGCGCGGGCCAGCTTGATGGCGTTTTCGTTGGCCTCGGCCCCGCCTAGCGTATATAGGAATCGATTCAGGTTACCCGGCGTGACCTCGGCCAGCAGCTTGCCGAGCAAGGCGCGAGGCTTGGTGGCCATGCCCGGCCCGGCGAAGGCCAGTTCGCGGGCCTGGTCTACGATGGCCTCGATGACGCGCCGGTCCCCGTGCCCGATGTTGGAGCACATGACCATCGAGTTGAAATCGAGGTAGCGACGGCCGTCCACGTCCCAGAAGTAAACGCCCTCCGCCCGCGTGACTGGGATCGGCTGAACGTGGGCCTGCGCCGACCAAGTCCAGAAGTTGTGCTTCATCGACAGCGGCAGGATCTCCTCCGGGGAAATCGGCGGGATCAAGCTCATGGCGGCCTCCGAGGCTGGTGCTCAGGTCTGGGTCGAGCTCAGGTAGATTCCTTGGGGATCAAGCTCATGCAGCAGGCGGAGCTCCTCATCGGTGACAGCTGGCGTTGTCTGCAGGTCGTCCGAAATCCGCAGCGCCCAGCCTGTGTTTTGGCGCGCCTGGTCGGGGTCGACACCCGGATGGACGTGGGTGAGGGTCAACTCGCCGGTCTCATCCGGCTCGAGGATGCCCAGATCGGTCACGATGGCGGTCGGGCCAGCACCCCGCAGGCCGGCCGCCTCTCGCTCGGCGCGGCCGTCCAGGAAGCCGGCCGACGTCCGGAAATCGCAGCGTTCCGGGAAGCGCCGCTTTTGGTGTGGGGTGATCAGGTAGCACCGGTCGGCCCAGGCGGCGATCTCCATCGACCCGCCCGAGCCCGGCAGCCGGACTTTCGGTCGGGCATAGTCGCCGATCACGGTGGCGTTTACGTTGCCGAACCGATCGATCTGGGCGCCGCCCAGGAAACCGACCGAGATCTGTCCGCGCTGCAAGTAGAAGGCGAAGATCTCGTACATCGAGCAGACCGCCAGCGCGCCCGATACGAGCGTCGGATCACCGATGGAGAGCGGCAGCCGCGCCGGCTGTGCGCCGATCACACCGGCCTCATACACCATCACCAATCCCGGGGCGTGGGTGCGGCGAGCCAGGTTGCATGCCAGATTCGGAAGCCCCACCCCGACGAAGACGACGTCACCGTCCCTCAGCAGCCGCGCGGCGTTGACGGACATCAGCTCCGGAGCGCTGCAGGCAGGGCTCTCAGTGCTTGCCATAGTTCACCGGTTCGCTCCAGCGCGGCTCGATTCGCAGGCGGGTATGGACATCCTCGCCGAGCTTCTCCCAATACTCCTGCCGATCGCGAACCCCGAAGACCCACTCGTCCAGCCAACCCTTGAGCCGAATCGGATCGGCGCTGATCTTGTCCCACTCAAGGTAGAACTCGTTGTCGCGATCGTAGTACCCCTGGGAGTAGGACGGGTGGGCACAGTAGGGGACGTGGCAGACCGCGTCGACCACCATGCCCGGGATGAGCGTCCGGTTGGGGTCGGATCGGATGACGGATTCATCGACGATCTCCTCCGCCGTGACGATGACGCGGGCCGAAGCGAAAGCCACCTCCTTCTGCTCACCCAGGATTCCACACAGGTGGCAATTGCCCTCGGAATCGGCGCGCTGGACGTGGACGATCGACACGTCCGGGCGAAGCGCCGGGACAGTGACGAGCTCCTGGCCGGAGTATGGGTCGATGACCTTACGGTACTGCGGGTTGGCCAGCGGCAGGTCCTCGGCGGCCGTCGGATTCATCGGCAGGAAAGGCAGGCCGGACGCGCCTGCCGTCAGGCGCGAGATCATACCGAAGTGCGAGTATTCCTCCCATTCCAACCGACCGGCCTCGATCTCGCCCCTGAGGACGCGCAGCAGGCCGACGCCCGGATTCCCGGCATAGGAGAAGATGACCTTGCGGGCCGTGCCCGCAGCGATCATCTGATCGTAGATCAGATCTGGGGTCGCCCGAGCGAGCACCAGCTCGCGCTTGCCTTGGCGAATGATCTCGTGCCCGGCGGCGAAGGGGATCAGGTGCGTGAAGCCGGCGGCGTAGACACAGTCGCCATCGTGAACCAGATCGGCGACGGCTTCGTTCAAGGGACGGAGCTTGGACATCGCGAGAGACAACTCCCGGCAGTTCGGCCGGGTCGATTCTGCCGCTTTCGAGGCGCGTTGGCAAGTGACGGCAGGAGCAGGCGGGCGAGCCGGCATGTTAGAATCGCGCTGTGGAGCACAGCGTTTACGTCCACATCCCCTTCTGTACGGTGCGTTGCGCCTACTGCGACTTCAACACCTACGCCGGCCTCGAAGGCCTCATGCCGGCCTACGTGGATGCGCTGTGTCGCGAAATCCGGCAAGTAGGCGCCTCGGCGCCCGATGGGCACCTCCTGGTCGACACCGTCTTCCTGGGTGGCGGCACGCCTTCGCTTCTGGCGGTCGACCAAGCCTCCGACATCCTGCAGGCCATTCGCGAAACCTTTGCCATGTCGCCGGACGCCGAGGTCACACTCGAGGCGAATCCTGGGACGGTCGATGCTGATCGGCTGCTGGATCTGAGAGGCCTGGGCTTCAACCGGATCTCGTTCGGCGTCCAGTCGGCCCACGAATCGGAGCTCAGGCTGCTCGACCGCCTGCACACCTTCGGGCAAGCCGTGGAAGCCGTGCACATGGCACGCAGCGCCGGGTTCCAAGACGTCAACCTCGACCTGATCTACGGCATCATGCGGCAGACGCTCACGATGTGGCAGACCAGCATCGACAGGGCGCTGGAGCTCGAGCCGGACCATCTTTCCCTGTACGCCTTGACGTTGGAGCATGGGACGCCCATGCAGGCGCGCGTCGAACAGGGCCTGCTACCCGAACCCGATCCGGACCTGGCTGCGGACGAATACGAATGGGCCGAGCAGGCGCTGCAGGCCGCCGGTTTTGTGCACTATGAGATCTCGAATTGGGCCAGGGCCGATCCTGCCGACCGCCCGGGGCAATGCCGCCACGCGTGCCGCCACAACATGCAGACCTGGCGCAACGCGCCTTATCTCGGTTTCGGCGCGGGCGCGCATGGCTTCGCTGCCGGCTGGCGCTACGCCGACGTTCGGTCGCCGCAAGCCTATGTCCGGGCCATGGCCTCCTCCGCAGTGCCGACTTTTCCGTTCTCACCCGCCCTGGCCGAGCGACACGCGATTGACATCGAGACCGAGAAACGCGAGACGGTGATGCTCGGAATGCGCCTGGTGCAGGAGGGGGTCTCGGCGGCGGAGTACCGGACGCGATTCGCGGTCGACCTGCACGAAGCCTTCGCACCGCAGTGGGCGAAGCTGGAGCGCGACGGCCTGGTCGCGTGGGAAGGTGACCGCGTCCGCCTCACCGACCGGGGGCGCCTGCTCGGCAACCGAGTCTTCCTCGAGTTCGTATAGTGGCCGGGCAACTCCCGTGGCCGGCCTTGGACCTCGCTCCCGGACCCGCTATACTAGGCCCAGACGGCCCGATTCCATCCGGATTGGGGGGACCGCCTGGGACCGGGTGAGCCCACCCGGTCCGACGATCCATGCGGGCCGCTTTCCCAGCTCGTCTTTCGCAGAGACCCCACCGACATCATCGTGGAGACAACGCAATGACCATCACCAAGGGGCGAGTAGGTATCTGCACGGATACGACGGCATGTCTGTCGCCCGAAACACTGGAAGCCCACCGGATCGAGAACGTGCCCCAGGTCGTCTTGTTCGGCGAGGTTAGTTTTCTCGAAGAGTATGAGATCACGTATCCCGAGTTCATCCGCAGGCTGAAGGCTTCCCCAGAGCTACCCAAAACAGCCGCGCCGCCGCCCGGCGAGTTCGTCAAGGCGTACGGCAGGCTCCTCGAGCGGGCGGAGACGGTGCTGTCCATCCACCCCTCGTCGGAGGTGAGCGGGACCGTCCGTTCGGCCATGACGGCCAAGGAGCAATCCTACCCCGACGCGGACATCCGCATCATTGACACCCGGAGTGTGGGAGGCAACCTAGCGGCCTCGGTCGTCTGCGCCGCCGAATGGGCGGAGCAGGGCTGCAGCGCAGACGAGATCGAACGGCGTGTGCGGGAGTTGATTCCCCGCGGGCGGACGTATTTCGTCGTCGCCACCCTAGATTACCTGCGGCGGGGCGGGCGCATCGGCGGGGCCTCGCACCTGATCGGCAGCGCCCTTCAAATCAAACCGCTGCTTCACCTCCAGGACGGTCGGGTGGAGGTGCTGGAGAAGGTACGCACCCAGCAGCGGGCGCTGGCACGACTGAAGGAACTGGTTGCCGAGGGATGTCCGCGCTCGCCGGACGCTCACTTGTGCGTAATGCACGCGGACGATCTGGGGGGGGCCGAGGGATTGGCCTGCGACCTGCAGGCTGCGTTGGGGATCGGGCACATCCCGATCATGCACCTGGGGGCGGCGATCACCACCCACGGGGGCCCGGGGACATTGGGCGCCTGCTTCCATGCCAGCGCCTAGCAGGCCGCGGGAGAACCGGGTAGGTGTGGAGAGTAATCGTAGAAGTGGTGGTCGGGGCTTCTTCCCAATCACCACATCTAAGGATCCGTTGTTCCGAGGCTCCCCCTTTCTTGCGAGAGCTCCCAGCCCGCTATGATTCTGTCCGCAACGCCGCGAACTCGGCCTCGAACGTCGCCGCCAGCCGGGCCTTCTCAAGCTCGGGCAGCAAGCTGCACCGGACGGCGTTCAGGCTGACGCGCTCGAGCTCGCCTCGATCGAATCCAAACTCATCGATCAGGACCTGATACTCGTGGTCGAGATCGGTCCCAAACATCGGGGGATCGTCCGACCCGATGGTGATCATCAACCCGGCGTCCCACAGCCGGCGAAGAGGATGCTCGGCATATCCTGGATACACACCGAGGCGAATGTTGCTGGTAGGGCACACATCGAGCGGGGTCTGCATCAGCCGCAGATGCTCGATCAGCTCGGGCGACTCGATGGCGCGGACTCCATGCCCGATCCGGTCGGCGTGGAGTAGGCGCAACGCCGCCCAAACACTCTCCGGGCCTGCCATCTCGCCCGCGTGTGGCACGCGGGCCAGGTCCGCGCGCCGCGCCCGTTCGAATGCCCTCTGGAAGAGCTCGGCCGGATAGTCCGCCTCGGGTCCACCCAATCCCAGTGCGATCACCCCCATCGATCTGGCTGCCAGTGCGATGTCGATGACGGAATCCTGCGTCTGGGGTTGCTCGCGGCTGATATCCAGCATCCAGCCCCAATCGACCCCGAACTCTGCGCCGGCCTGGGTCCGGCCTTCATTCAGAGCCTCCAGGATCGTCTCCCAGGGGAGGCCGGTCAAACGCGCGTTGGTGGCGATGGTAAAGAAGACTTCCGCGTAGCGGACGTTGTGCTCCGCGCAGTCGCTTCCGAACCGGTAGGCGATGAGGCGGTAGTCGTCCGGCGTCTGCAGGCACGCGGTCGTCTTCACGTAGACTTCGACGAAGTGGGCGAAATCTCGGAAGCGGTAGAACTCGGCCAGCTCGCTTTCATCGTGAGCCGGCAGGGAGACCCCGTTACGCCGGGCGAGCTCCAGGAGCGTCGCCGGTCGGATGGCCCCCTCAAGATGCACGTGTAGCTCGGCCTTTGGCATCCGCCGGGCGAACTCATGAAGCGTCAGAACAACCTCCGGGTCGACAGCACCGACTGCCCCGGTCATCCGATCGCCCTCTCGTAGACCCGATCCGTCTTGTAGAAGTCAATGCCCAGGTCGCGCAGTTCGCGCTGCATGCGATCGTTGGAGGTCCCGACCTGGACCAGGTCGGCGTGCCGGAACCTGCCGTCGACCACGCTCTTGTACATTTCGCTGAACAAGATCGCGGTGCCACCCAGACCTCGATACTCTTCGACGATGCCGGCGCCGTTGATGTTGATCCAATGTGTGCGACGCAGCTCCAAGAGCAGGTCGATCCAACCCAGCGGAAAGAGCCGACCGCGAGTCCGCTGCAACGCGGCCGAGATATCCGGGTAGGCGAAGAGAAATCCGACCGGGCGATCCTGCTTCCATAAGATCTTGATCAGGCGCGGATCGGCGAACCAGATCAACTGGTCGGCCATCGCCTGTGCCTCGTCGTCGGTCAGGGGGACGTTTCCGGTGGTCCCTCCCAGGGAGGCGTTATACAGGTCTCTCAAGTGAGGAACGAGTGCTCGAAGCTGGCGCCTGTTGGTATAGGCGACGACGCGCAGCCCACGACGTCTCTGGACCAGTTCCGAGGCCCGATGGACCTTGTCCGGGAAATCCATGCCGGCATCCAGATAGCCGGAGACCAGGTCATCTTGTCCATGGAACCCCTCGGCTTCGACCAGTCCAGGATAGTACACAGCGTTGAAGGGGATGCCGAGCGCCGGCCGGTACTCGAACCCAGAGACGAGCATGCCCAGGCCGTCGAGTGCGGTGAATCCGCGCGGACCGATGACCCTGTTCAACCCCCGGCTTCGAGCCCAATCGAACCCTGCTTCGAACAAAGCGTGGGACGCGAACGGATCGTCGATGGTCTCGAACAGATAGAAGAACGCCGTTCGCTCGCGATTGAACTCGTTGAAGTTGCGATTGTCTAGCATCGCCAGTCGGCCACACGGTCGGCCGTCGTCATCGACGGCCAGGAAGAACGCCGCCTGCGAATGTCTATAGAACGGATGATGAAACCGATCGAGCATGCGTGAAGCGTCGGAGGCCAATGGTGGAACCCAGGCAGGGCTGTCCGCATAGATACGGAAGGGGACGTTCAGAAAGCGCCTGACCTGCGAACGAACGCGGGTGTCGACAAGTTCGATATGCACGCAGACTCCTCAAGGACAGTCTGGCGCTCAGATTCGGAGAGCGCACCGGCACTCGTCTCTTCCACAGCGCGAGCGATCTGTTCGAAGAGAGGCGAGGGCGGCACCGAACTGAACGGTTGACGACCCCCGGCAGCCTGAGTGTATCTGTGGCACGGGATCCGGGCATCCATCCGGCTGGCCGACGCCTTAGGACTTATCGCAGATCGGAGAGCCGCTGCTCGACGTCTGCGCTCGAGATGAATCGCCCAGTGCCGCCCAGTGCCAACGTGGAGAGGCCGCCGACGATGTTTCCCCAGCGCAGGCATTCGACCAGCGGAAGATCCTCCA
>JBGOYQ010000010.1:0-11350 GCA_041479735.1 Anaerolineae bacterium
AGGGCCGCGGCGTACCTCCTGGCGCGACAGGATCGACGATGTGCTCCTGCACCCGGTGGGCGGTTACCTGGCCCTGGTCTTGATCCTGCTGGGGTTCTTCGAGGTCGTCTACGGGGTGGGGAACGTGTTGGAGAGGCCGCTACTCCGGCTTTCCGACGGCGTCGCCGCCCAGGCGGCCGTGCTGTTGCCGACGCAGAGCCTGCCGGGTGCCTTGGTCGCCGGTTTGCTACAGGGCCTGACCGGCGGCGTGGCCATCGTCCTCCCCTACCTGATCCCGTTCCTGCTCGGCCTGGCGTTGTTGGAAGACGTCGGTTACCTGCCGCGCGTCGCCTTCCTGATGGACGCCTTGATGCACCGCCTCGGGCTGCACGGAAAAGCCGTCGTCCCCTTCATTCTCGGATACGGGTGCAGCGTGCCTGCCGTGATGTCGACACGCATCCTGGAGGACCGCCACGACCGGCTGCTGGCCGCGGCCCTCTCCACCATGGTGCCCTGTGCGGCTCGCTTGGCAGTGGTGTTCGGACTGGTGGCCTTTTATCTTGGGCCTCGAGCCGCCCTGGGAATCTACGTCTTCAACCTGTTTGTGATCGCCGCGACCGGTAGAATCCTGATGGGCCTGCTCCCCGAAGATTCCCCGGGGATGATTCTCGAGATCCCTGCGTATCGGCTACCGACCTCCAGGACCCTGCTCCCCAAGACCTGGTTCCGCGTCCGCGAGTTCATCGTGGAGGCCTGGCCGGTCCTCATCGCCGGCAGCGCGGTCCTCTCCCTACTGGTCTTCTTCAACGTGATCGGGGTCTTCAACCTGCTGGTGCGACCGCTGACGTGGACATTGGGCCTGCCTTCGGCCACCGGAGTTCCCTTGGCGTTCGGCATTCTCCGCAAGGAGCTGTCGTTGATCATGCTCCGACAGGCCCTGGGAGGAGTGGACTTCGCCGCGGCGTTGTCGCCGGTCCAAATGGTCACGTTCAGCGTCTTCGTCGTGTTCTATATCCCGTGTGTGGCGACGCTGGCGGTCTTAAGGCGCGAGCTCGGATGGCGAAGCATGCTGTCGATCGCTCTTCTGACCGTGGTTGTAGCACTCGCGGCGGCGTTGGTCGCGCGCGGCGCGGTTCTCCTACTGACGCTGTAGAAGCATGATTGCGCGCGCCGATTTGATGGATGGCCAGCAAGAAGCCGGCGCCGGCGTGGTCAATCCGTCAAGAGGCTTTCCTCGTCAATAACACGTGATCAGCCGTTCCAACGGGAGGATTCCGCCGGTTCGCGCCGGGTGTCTAACATCCCCGCCGACAGAACCATCGAGGCCCGAGATCACGCAGCAAGCCCGCCTGCACGCCTCCCGGGTGATGCGTCCGATGGTTGTACGCCCGAGGGCAGGCTCCGCCACGCGCGTCAGCCGCCCCAGCGCGCCCTCGACTCTCCTGGTCGATTGCCCGCGGCGCTTCCTGCACAGCGGCCTCGCGGACCGGAAGAGGCTGCGGCGTGTTCGAGTGACCGCGGTCAGCCGCCAGAGGGCAGCGATTTGCTTTCGTACCCAGCCGGGCAGCCGAATTCTGCCCACCGGGGCTCATCCTGGTCTTCCCGATCCGGATAGGTTTTCCACTCGCCGTTCTGCAGAACGGCGACCTTGCTGGCTATCCTGCCGGACCAATCGATCTCATGCCTCGTGGTTCCCAGGGTCGTCCAGTGTGGGGTCGTATAAGTCACCTTGTAGCACACAGCCTGTGCGATGCCCTCGTCCCTACGGTCAGACGGGATCGTCCCCCGGCCAACTTCGACGATGGTCACGTCGCCACACGCAGGCTGCCTCGGCTCGCCCGGGGAGATGGGCGTGTCCGTGATACAGACGCTGTATTGTCTCCGAATAGAGTCGAACACATCCGCCGGAAGCAGGTCCCCACTCAGTCCCGGCACACAGCTTCGGAGCAGCCAGTAGCCCAGCAGGCAGACGGCGAGCAGGGCGGCCCCCTTCTTCCAGCGCTTCTTGATCCACGTGAGGCTAGCTTCCATCTAGGCACCTGGCGTGGGGCGCAGCCACGCCTGGAGGGTTCTCGCGATGGCATCCCGCGCGGTCATTAGGAATCTACCCGACACAGGGATTGCACTCTCTCCAGAGGGCAGCGCCTTCCCAGGCTTTCCACCCTGTGATACACGATCGCGACGGCCGTCAGGAAGCATTCAGCCGAGATCCGGCTTGGCAGACGACTTCCATCAAGAGTACGGTCCGCCAGAGAGAGCATAGGGAGCACACCGACGGCCCAATCCGCACCGGCGGTCGATACCCCTCCCGGCGACTACCATGCGCCTGACATGCTTGGACCCCACACGCTTGAGGCAGACTGAGCTATCCGGCGCGCGGTTCCTGCGCCTTCCATGGTTCGAATGAGGCGCCGGGTCAGCCATTCCGAGCAGCCTTGGGATCGGGCCGTCACAGGCCTCCCCAAACTTCCACTTCGCATCATCCGTCCCGCTCACCCGGTGCGGTCTTCGATCTCCCAGGCGTGATCCAGAACGTGCCAGGCCGATCGCCGGATGAAGTACCTTGGAGTCCAGCGGAGGCCGCCTCGCGGCCCTCGAGGGTCGATCTCCCCCTGCACAGCCGAGGTCAATCCACGCAGGATCTCTTCCCACAAGCGCCGCATCTCATCCGAGGGCGGAGCGTTCTCGTCCAACTTGAACGGCCACCCCAGCCGGCCGAGGTAAGCGACGTCGGCACCCATGGCATGGTCGACGATTGCACTCAGTTCGCGGCCCCCGCCCCGAGGCCCCTTCCGCAGCCGCCGCCGGCCAGCGGCCGCCACGGCCTCGTCGAACGCCCTCCAGCACGCCTTCAAGATCGCCTCGTGCCGCCGTAACTCCTCAGCGTCCATCACCCCCGAGTCGATCGAACTCGGGACCGCCGGCGCGCCGAAATCGGTCGTCGCATTCCCCTGGACCCGCTCTACCACCGAAAAGCCGTTCGTGTCGGAGGGGGCCGGGAAACCCAGCCGGGCGCCGCGGACCACGCGGCCATAGCGCGACCCATAGTCGGCCAGCGCCTGGATGGCCGAGCCCTCATCCGTGCCACTCCTGCTCCACCCTGGCCAACGGATCGCGCTGGCGAAGACCCGCTGCGCTCCCTCCTCAACGTACACATCGATGCCCATCGACTGCCTCTGACGCCTTTGGCCGGCCGCACCGCCCGAAGGCCGCTCCGACAATCCAGCGGCTACTGGGGCTCGACTTCGATCCCCGTCAGCTCGACCGGGGTCGCGACGCGCAGCCTGTTGTTTATCCCCGCCACCCGATCGGTTGCCCGCATGAATTCGCGGATGGCTTCCTCGCTCCCTTTGGCTGCCACCCACACCATCGCGCGTGATCTAGCGCGAGTGCCTCGAAAGGAAATCGCTGACCGCGTTGAGGTAGAGCTGATTCTCTTCGACAAACGTCATGTGCCCGCTGTTCTCGAAGACGACCATTTCCGCATCGGGGATTCCGCGCCGGATTGATTCCGAGGCTGCCAACGAGCACACCCGATCATGCCGGCCAATGAGGACCAACACCGGCTGGACGACCGACGACAGCCTGTCTTCGACCTCGATCCCTCCGTACTCGTTCATCGCGAAATGGCGCAAGACATCGGCCGAGTAGACGGCGCCGGCTGTCCGTTCCTCGTACTCGGGGATCCGGCGATCCAGCGGATCGGCGAAGTGGAACGGACTCTGGTCGTGCAAGAGCTCCCGCACCTGCTCGGCTGTCTCGGCCTCCTTCTCTCGAGCCCAGGATGAAACCACCCGCTCGCGAAGCCATGCGGGCTCGAGGGTCTCAAGATTCTGATCGACATGCTCCAAGTATCTGGCGGCCGGAAACCCGCTGGAGACGATCGTGGCAGATGCTTTGCCCGGATGATCCACGGCGTTCTGCAGCGCCACCAGTGCCCCGAAGGAATGGCCAAGCACCGCATAACGCCCGAGGCGCATCGCCTCCCCCAGCAGGACGATGTCGTCGGCCATCTGGGTCAGGCTCCAGGTGTCGGTAGCGGTCCTATCGGAAAGACCCTGGCTTCGCTGGTCCACGAGAATCAGCCGGAATCCGCGCGCCAGAGGATCCAGGTAGTCGCCGAACATGTGGTGATCGAGCCCAGGGCCACCGTGCAGGACCACGATCGGAAAGCCCTGCCCTCGCTCGACAACGTACAATCGCGTGTCCCCAACCGGGATGTGCCGACCATGGCTGTGATCCATTTCCCGCTTCCCTTCCCGCGATCCCGACCCGATACGATTTCGCTGTGTCTCCTGGGCCGCTAGCAGCAGCTGACGTTTTCGTTATGCAGAATCCTGCCCAGGACGCCACGATCGTGGCGCTTCCGGTCGTGCTGCTCAGCGGGCACGCGAATCGACGGTGCAGAGCGATCCGGTCGACCTACCAGGTCCTACTCACTGTGTCTTCAGGACCCACGGATTCTGCGTCATGAGATCATGGCGGCTTGTGCACTTGTCATCGGGATTGCTGAAGCGCAGAGCCTTTCCATCGAAAGACCACTCGTAGGAAAAGGGACTGTCCGCGGCGCCGCATTCAGGCGCAAAGCTGTTTTCCGTGATGAGGATTCGATGGCGTTCCACGACGAATCTGCCTCCGGCCCACTCTTGGTCGAACTCCGTGAGCAGGGTGTAACGTCCCGCCTGGAACTTGAGTTTGTAAGTATCGATGGCGTAAACACCGTCCGGAAAGTTCGCGGGCAGAGGCGTGACGGTCGCTTGCGGGGATGAGGTAGGAACGGGTGCCGCGGGAGAAGTCCCCGGCACACAGCCGGATAGAACGGCCCATGCAACACCAATCACGGCAAGGTGCCTGAGCCAGGATCTCATAAGATCCATACCATCTCCTCTGGTCTCTATGCCTTTGACGTCGCATACCGCTGCCATCGGCCTCAAGCATGAGGCCGCACACGAAATCCCCGTGGCGGCCGCGGGTTCTTGGCCGGGGCCGCTCTTCCTGTCGCGTGCTTGCCTCCCCTAAGCCGCAGACTCCCCGGGCACCGGCGAGTCCACCCTCGAACAGGGCCAACCACTCGATGCGGCCTGTGACTAGTACCCCTCACCCTCGTCCGTGACCAACAAGAGCCAGGCGTTCCAGCTCGCGGTCACGAGGAGCGCTGCAACGACGAGAACCATTCCAAAGATGGCAATCGTAACACCTCTCAGGATCTCGACGGCGATAACGAGCAAGCCGAGCGTCGCCACCGCCGGCAAGCCATACTCGCGCAGCGCCTCGCTCATCTTGCGCCGCTTCTCCTCGGTCTCCTGTCGCCGTCCCCCTTCCCGGATGATGCCCACCGCTCTGGCACCCCCCAGGACAAGGAGTGCCAACGCCAGACCTCCGGGCACCTGATGCGGGACGAGGAACACCAAGCCAATCATCAGCACAAATATGAAGTCTCCGAAGCTGCGCCGCGCCTTGATCAGCCTTGTGCCGGCCAGGGGCCCGGTCGGACTCCGGTTCACCGACAGGGAAACGAAGAGAAGGCCCGTAAGCGTCGCGGCAGAGGCTGCTACCGTGCCGAAAAACCACTGCCATTGCGCAATCTGCTGAGTGAAGGCGTCCATCTCGAAGATCCTTTCGGGTCAAGCCGGGCACTCTTGCCCAAGCCGGATGACCATCGGAGACGGCGGCCTCACCCGGGCTTGCCGGGAGCTCGTCGGGTAGACGTCCAAGGTCGACCCGAAGCGCTGCGCTCCTGGTGGAGTCCCCGTGGCCCTCGGCCACCTGGGCTGTTACTTTGGATTGTATGGCATCCCCATGTACCGGTCGCCTCGCGTCAGGTCCTCCAGCATTTCAGCCGGACGCCGGTCTTTGGTCTCCGCCCTCTTTGCCTTGTTGATCCACGCGAGGGAATCGTTTTGCTGGTATGCGGGTCTGTTCCTGTAGGCGCGCAGGCGACCACGCCTGCGTAGGGCCTTGATGATGAAATCCGGCATCGGCTGCCGCGGCCTCTCTAGGCGCGAGAAGTCCTCCGCTTTCATCCAGTATGCCCCCCGCCGACGGGCCAGGCAAGCAGCAGCCGGGATGATTTGGTCTGAGGATCCCAGCCGTACAGCCGGCGAAAGTAATGGGAAGGCATAACCAGGAACACATCGGAGCTGGCCGGGAAATGCACCTTTCGCAAGCCGCCGATCCTTACAACAACGCTTCTTCGGACCGACCGTCACCCAACCGCCTGATGTTCTGTCGAGTGGCAGTCATGGCGCCTCGCACACCCTCGAGCCAGCAGAGCGAACCCGCGGCTACGACAGGATCGGCAAGTAGAGGATAACCTCGTCATGACGTCGATAGAACTCGATGCTGGGCCGTTGGCCGTCTGGCTGGACTTGCGCGGACATCTCTCCGAAGGCGATCCCAACTCGCTCAGGATCCTGTTGCCAGGCCGCAAGCCTCCGCCGCAGGTACAGGCCCCCCGGGATGGTCAAACGTTGAAGGCCCAGCGTCTCAGGCTCGTCCCCAGGGCGAAGAGCGACGCAAGCTCGATACGGTCCGTAGGGGAAGTGGTAGGTGCCGTAGAACTTGCGACCCTTGAGCGACGGCAGGACGCGCTCGAGCCGGTCCCAGGAGTCCTTGATACCGGCCGGCCCGGGATCGGCGATCACGCACATGACATCGATCGAATCGAGAGTCTCTTTGAGTAGTGTCATCGTCCGAGCCATTGCCTCAAGATGCACAGGATCGAGTCGATCTCGAGATTCCCGCTGAGGCCACTGCGTTCCTTGCGAGGGTCACCCGGCACGTATCCGCCCGGAGGAAGGTGGCCTCCCAGTCTTAAGCCGCTAGCGCAAGTTCGAGCAGTCGCCGACGCATCAGGCCTCGCCCACAGAGCCCTCCGGTGTGTCGTCTTTTCCCTCCGCTACCTCTGCCAATCGATGAACTCGTTCACGCTGTCATCCGGATCGAGGGTGTAGATCCATCTCTCTTCGCCTGCGATTTCGTGGTGTTCTCTGACAAGGGATAGGATGTTCGCCTCGATAGCCCGCTGGGTGCTCGTCATGTCGGATGTGGCGGACGCCAGACGGGGACGGTGCAGCGGCCGGTCCTCCAGCCACCCACACCCGCCCGGGCCTTCGTGCGGCAATACCCTCATTCAGTCGCCCACCACTTGGCGGACGAGGACGAGGGTCAGACTTCGGCGGAGGTACGGCGCCTCCCTTTCGAGAATCAGCAGTTTGCCGACGAAGCTGCCGCTCTTCTCCCCAAAGGCCGTTTTCATGCGCTCGTCTTCGTGGGGCAGGACATATTCACGGATTCGTCGGAGGGCAGCATCGACCGTCGGCACAATCTTCTGCGCCCCGGCGACCCATATGACGTGGCTGCTCGAAAAAGCATAGGGTGCCAGCTGGCTTCCGGTGGCACTGGCGACGACGATCTCCCCTGTCTCGGCGATCGCGTTCACGCTCCCGAGGAAGTAGTCGGCCAGCGTAGCCTGCTTCCGCGACAGGCTTTGCCGCGACGGGACCTTCTCGGCCATAAGCTCAGACTTCAGATTCCTCCAGTGATGCTGGCCCGTCTTGAGCAGCTCCTCGAAGCCGATTTCCTTCAGCGTGAGCGAGGCTCCCGTCATGACCGTCGCCCCATCTGGTAGAAGACCCATGACCGCAGCGAGCGCGGATTCTTTCGTCTCCGCCAAGACGACGGACACCCCTCGCGCTTCGACGGCCTTGATCGTTCTGTCAATGCTCTCGGATGTGGGAAGACTAGAGTAGCTCATGATCACCCCTATTTCGTATGTGGTTCAGAGTCGGGGCAATCGCGCCTGGCGCGCTGCAACCGATGCCAGCGCTGCTTGGGCGACTGCGTCGCGATGGTGACGCTCCACACAGGGCGGGGCTGCCCGGTGTTCGGACGCGCATCACCGAGTGTCGCCGACGGTACGGCACCTCGCCGGGCGTTCGCTCGCCGAGTATCCGCGCGACATCGATCCCATCCGGCCAGGGTGGGAGTCAAGCCCACCGAGTAGTCATGGATCGGACCCAGGCCCGGCGGACGCCTGTCCCCGCTGGGGGACTACTCCGCCCATGGACCGCTGTCGCGGAGGCCTGGAGGCCGGGACTTCGTGCCGACGGACTACACCGGCAAGACCATCCGCGTGTCCGTGCTGGCGACGCCCTTCGTCGCACGGATCTTCCCCAGGGCTTCCATGAGGGCCGTCTGGTCCGCCACTTCTACGAAGGCGAAGACATCCGTCGGCCCGGCGACGAAATGGACCGTCTTGACACCGGGGACGGCGTGAAGCGCGCTGTGCAGGGTGCGGACGTCGGTCGATCCGCCCAACCCGGCGATCTGAATTAGAACGAATGCCGCTACCATGACTCACCTCCACCTATACAATCAGCGAATACGCAACGCACCAAGACTGCTACCCGTACTTGAAAGGATATGTCTAGGCAATCCAACTCGTGAGGCTTCCTCCGTTCTCCCCCCCGGGCGATGACACATCCAAGCGCACCGTCGCCTTTTCACACTCAACAACAGGCGGCGTCTTCTGTGGGTGGGCTCGCTCCAGGTCCGATCCTACTGCAACAGGAGCGGGCGAGTGCTATCGGCCCAGTCGCGAATCATACCCCAATCTCGGTGATCGCCCTCGGACCAGGCGCCAAGGAGGACGCTCAAGCGGAACTTCAATCGATTTCCCAGCGATGGTACCTTGCTGATGTCCAGGCCCCCGGCGAACAGGCCCTCACTCACGGGCCTCACGACCTCACGGACCGGTTGCAGCCATCCCGCCACAAAGTCCCGATACTTGTCCCCCGGCATGGCCAAGGTCATGCACACTAGGAATGCCGCGAACGGGATGCGGGCCAATTCAACCCGGTGAGACTCGATGAACTGCATTGCCTCCGGCAGCCATTGTCCCTCTTGAATGGCGCTGCCGGCCACGACCGCCCGGTAAGGGGCCAGGTCGCCTACCTCCTTCATGGTACGCACATCGACCTGCGCACCACCTTCGGTCAGCGTGCGCCCGATCGCCTCGGCCACGCCGACCGTCCATCCGGTCCGAGTGGCATAGGTGACCAGGATCCTCTTTGCTGTCATCTCATCCCGCATAACGGCCTTGCGCGACCCTCCTTGTGCAAGAATAGCCTACGGCATGGAGCCGGCACGTTGCCTCGGCGGCCGCCCGATCCAAGGCGGGGTCTCCGGAGGCGGAGTTGCATCCCTGGCACGCGCGGCGTTCCCCACTCTAACACATCAGCGGGAGGAAGTATCGATCCGCCTGGCGCCGCGGACCATCCAATGGCATCCTCATGCCGTCCTTGATGAGCCCTCGTGCGGGCGGGAAGGAGCTTGGCTTTCGACGACGGCCAGGACCCAGTTGGTGCTCTAAACGACTGAAGGTTCGCCCTCCAGGTAAGACACCTAACCGCGAACACATGATCGCCCTCGGCGGGGTCCATTCGCGGTCCGGGCTTGGCGATCACACCGGCTCCCGACTTCGAAGGCCAAGCCACGTCCATGCCGCTCCTGCCAAATCGATCAAGCCAAAGGCAACAAATCTGGACGCGGCCAGGCCCGCCGTGACGAGAGTCGTCACGGCGATAAAGAAGACAATTCGAGCTACGACGGTAGCCCGAATAAAGGTCAGGTCGTCGACACGCGCGCTGTTCAAGAAGTAGAACGCGAGAATGCCCGTGAGTACACCGACGATTCGGACCCAGGCGTCCGTCGACCTCGCCAATCCAGCAGCGGCAGCGAGACATCCGGCACCACCGCCAGGGCCAGCCCTACGACGGCCAGGTAACACCCAAACACAACGATAGAGAGCGTCCATCGGGACATTCCAGATACTTCCTTCAAGGCCGTCCTTTTCTCACGAAACCTTTGGCCCCAGCCAGGATTGCGGCCCCAAGTGGCCGTCCCCGGTTGCCCACACAGGGTGGGCAGAATGGCCTGCGGGCGGGGACTGGCGACATCCGCCCAAGCACCTGCGATCCTCTGCCTGGTATTCCTTGGCCGGGGCCGCACCGCGCCATCCTGGCCAACAGTCGCAATCCGACCGACCAGGACTACCCGGACTACCTTCGAGACAGCATGGTTCTTGGGAAGCCACGCGCGCCACTCGCCGCGTGTTCTCGGCCGGAAGAGCACGGTCTCGGGACCGATGCTGAGGGCGCGATCTGTCTTCAAGTGCCACGAAGCTCAGCATGGCCCGCCCGCCACTCAACGGGCTTTCTTCTCCGTCTATTGCCTCATCCCGCGCGCGATTAAAGCCACGCCAGCCGCGGCCAGCAGGAGCCATAGCGCAACGACCATCACAGCGCCCGCCCAGCTCATCGGCCTCCATTGGCCGTCGGCCTCCTGCGCCGTTCTCCGGCACTCCGCCATGACCTCCTTCGGAATCATCTTGAGGGCCAATGCGATTCCGAGGGGGACCAACACCAGGTCGTCCAAGTAGCCTAGGACGGGGATGGGGTCCGGGATCAGATCGATAGGGCTGAGGGCATATGCGATGACGAGCGCCGCAAACAGTCGCGCGTGCCACGGCACGCCCGGATGCTTGTATGCCAGGTAGATCGCGTGCAACTCCACCTTGAGACTCGCCGCCCGCTGTTTCCATCTCGCGATCAGTCGTCCCGTAGCGCCGGGACGGGGCCCAGCGGCAGCTGGCCTCATACCGTCAAGGCGCCTCTCTCGGGCGACACCTTCAGTGAGATGTGCGTCTTCCTCACTCCTCAGATCCGTGGCCCCATGGGCCAGCGCTCCCCCGCCCCGCACATTCCCTGCCGCCGATCCTTCGAGGCAAGGCGCGCCTCACGCCTCGAACATCGATGCCAGTTGCTGGAACAGCTGGGGCCAATTGACGCTCGTACTGGTTTCGGTCCCCAACCGCACAATGATTAGGTTCGAGTCGGGCCGGACAACAATGAACTGCCCCAGATGGCCCACGGCGGCGGCCAACCATCCACGATGGGCGATCTGAATGCTACCCATTGTCGCGCACACAGACATGCCGCGGACCGCCGAGCCGGTGGGATCCCGCCCGGCGCGAGGTGACGGGCGTCTACACGCTCGGCCTTTCGCCGTTGATCCATCGGACCACCGAAAGATGGCCACCTGCCTGGCGCTCCGGTTCCGCCACCGGGCGTGCACGTGCTCTTGGCCGCTCGTTGCCCACATTGCGACCGCGAGAGTTACGGTCTTCTATGAGGCTCGTAGTACAGGATGACATTCCCCGAATGAAGCGTCTCTGTCCTTAGAAGTCTCAGTTTCAGCTTTTTATGGATGCCCTTGAATAGGGATATGCCATTACCCAGGACAACCGGATTCACGATAATCCGATATTCATCAATGAGGTCGCTCCTGATAAGGGTCCGGGCCATATCAG
>JBGOYQ010000011.1:0-11181 GCA_041479735.1 Anaerolineae bacterium
CGCGGCACGTGATCCTAAGTCACGCCTGTCTGCCAATTCCAGCACTTCCCCTTGGCCGCTGATTATATCTGGCGCTCAGAAGCATGTAAAGGAGAGCGACTAGGCGGCGATGGCGTGTCGCAGCTGGGATAGATGCACGAGATCGTGATCGGCGATGATCGACACGACCTCGCGCAGCGTGGTCGGGCCCAGGAAGCTGTGCCGGGCGCGGCGGGACCACTGCGCCTCTTCCAGATCGCGGACCAGGCCGAGAGTCTCTTTGCGGGCCTGTATGAATGCATCCAGCGCCGGGCCCGGCGATTGACCCCGGTAGTTGCGCTCATCGGCCCAGTGATCGGTGTCGGCGCCGTGCACGAATGCGTCTTCGCTGGCGAGCAGCGTCTTCAGCCGCGGCACGTTGACCTCGGCTTCGACGTCGCGCAGATGACAGACGATCTCCACCGGCGACCATGAGTCGGACGCTGGGCGACGCGGCCAGTCCGTCGAGTCTAGCCCGCGAGTCATTGTGAGCAGCGCGCCCAGGTAGCCGTGCAGCCGGGCGACGATCGCCTGAGGCCGGCCGGCCGCGGCCGGATCGGTGCGTTCGCCGACGCCGGTCAGCCAGCGCCGCGCCTCCGCCAGGCTGCCGCCCGCGTATCCGGCCTCAGGTACCTCGGCGACGTGAAATGCCGCCAATCCCAGCGACCGAGCAGGCGCCAGATCATCGGACGGGTCGTTGCCGATCATCACCGCTTCCGCTGAGCCCACGCCAAGCATGCCCAGGATCTCGGCGTAGTACGAAGCGTGCGGCTTGGACGAATGCATGACCTCATAGGAGGTCAGCAGCGAGTAGGCGAAGCGAGACACTGGGATGCCGGCCCAATCTAGACGTTGCTCGATGGCGGTGCGCGGGAAGAGCGGGCCGGTGGCGACGACGACCTGCATGCCAGCATCAAGTGCGCCCTGTACGAGCGCGCCGGCGTCCGGCCGAGGGTGCGTCAATGAACGAAACTCGGGGAAGACCGTGCGGTAAAAGTCCTCGAGCTGGGGCCGCAGCTCGCTCTCAGCTACTCCCAGCGAGGGATAGAAGTTGTCGGCGAAAGCGGATTGCAGCGAGCGGGCCGGGTCATCATTATCGAGCATTGCCTGGGTAGCGCGCATGAGCAGAGGGATGAACTGATCCGCCGGCGCCACACTCGCCATGGACTGCCCCAGCCGCCCGAGGTAAGCGCGCAAGAAGCTCTGGATATCGTTATCGAGCAGCGTCCCGTCGAGATCGATGAGGGCGGCTTTGATCATGGGCGCTCCGTGGGCTCAACAAACGGCGGTAGAACCAGGTGGCACTCCCCGCATCCAATCTCGGGCTCCTCAACACTCCTGAGCGTTCGCGTGCAGCTGGCGGTAACCGTTACTCGCCGGCCCAAGCCCAGGACGCCGGGTGTCACATGCGCTCCCAGGACGAGGTGCGGGCAAGCGTTGGCCAACACGATGCGCGGGACGGCGCAGTGGGTGCAGAGGTCGGGTTTCCACACGCCGCCGTTCGGCGTGGACTCGATCAACCGGCACTCCTGCCGGTCGCGCCCGCGGTAGAAGTCCGCGTAGTAGTACGGGCAATCGCTGCCCGCAGGTGTGCGCATGCGCTCTCCAAATTCCCGGGCTAGACGCGGGTCAGGTAGGCGCCGGTGCGGGTGTCGATCCTGATCTTGTCGCCGGCGTTGACGAACAGGGGGACCTGGACCTTGAGGCCGGTATCGGTGACGACGCTCTTGGTCGCGCCGGTAGCGGTGTCGCCCTTGACAGCGTACTCTGCCTCAACAACTTCCATGTCGACCGACGTGGGCAGCTCCACGTCGATCGGCTCATTGCCGTGCAGCGTCAGCTTGACCTCCAGGCCTTCGGTCATGTAGTTGACGGCATCGCCGATCATCGACCCATTCAGGACCGGCTGCTCGTAGGTCTCGACGTCCATGAAGTGGTAGAGATCGCCGTCGTGATACAGGTACTGGACCTGGTGGTATTCCAATCGGACGTCAGGAACGCGGTCCCCGGAGATGAACGTCTTCTCGATGACCGCGCCGGTCCGCATGTCACGGATCTTGGTCCGAATGGTTGCGTTGCCGCGGCCGGGCTTGTTGTGCGAATACTCGAGAACCTTGTACAGATTGCCATCGAGCTCAAAGGTCACACCCTTGCGAAGATTGTTGACATCGATCACGACGAGCCGTCCTTCGTTTGGATGGGCGCATTATAGCCGCCGAGGAGCGGCCGGTCAATCCGAACGGCGCGAACGTCGGCCGACATGCGGTCGAGGGGGACGTGGCCAAGATTCGGCTGACGGGTCGCGTGGGGTGGGGTGGTTCTAGCTGCCGAGCCAGCGCGCCGCGGCCGCCGGCAAATCCACCAGGCGTCCGGCGCGGACAGTACAGCGCGGGACCGACTCGACGAAAGCCCGGCCGTAGGCCTTGCTGACCACGCGCCTATCGAGGATAACCACCACACCCCGATCGGACTTGGTGCGTATCAACCGGCCGAAGCCCTGGCGGAAGCGCAGGATCGCCTCCGGGATCGAGTACTCGGCGAACGGCGATTCGTAAGCCTCAGAGCGGGCGGCGACGATGGGATCGCTGGGCACGTCGAAGGGCAAGCGGACGATGATCAGGAGCGAGAGCGCCTGGCCGGGGACATCGACGCCTTCCCAGAAGGAGCGCGTTCCCAGTAGGACGGCCCCCTGCGATGCTCGAAATCGCTCCAGCAGCGTGTGACGCGAGGCGCCATCCGATTGCTCGAAGACCTGGATGCCGGCGGCGGTCAGCGGCTCCGTCACGGCGCGCGCCGTCGTACGGAGCTGCTCGATCGAGGTGAACAACACCAGCGCACGTCCGTGGGTCGACTTACAGGTCGAGACGATGGCCTTCTCAACCGCCTGCTGGTACATCTGCCGGTCCGCCGGCTCGGCGATGTCATTGACCAGGTAGAGAAGCGTGGCGGTCTCATAGTCAAACGGGGACCCCAGCGCGAGCTCGTCGGCGTCTTCGGCGCTGAGGCGTTTGCGAATGTAGTCGAATTGACCCGTGGTGGTGAGCGTGGCGGAGGTCATGATGACCGAGTCCTTCTCGTGCCACAGGTGGCGCTCCACCAGCGGTCCCACGTCGAGAGGCGCGGCGTGCAGAGAAAGGCGTCCGAGTTTCGCCTGCACCTCGGCCCAGTAGATCGTGTGATTGTCGGGCTCGAAGATCATGCGCTCGAGGTTGGCGAAGACTTCGGACAACCCGCGCCCGCTGGAGCGTAGCGTCGTGGCCAGCTCCTCGGCGTCCGAGAGCCCGGCGTCCTGCAAGTCGGGTAGCGTATCGCCCAGCGCGGCCAGCGTCTGGATGACGGCCATGAAGGGTTGTCGCAACTCGTCCCAGGCCATCTCCACCTGGCCCCAGTCGGGCAGGGTGCGCGTGGACGAGACGATCCGTTCGTCTTGATCGTAGTTGCCCAGTGGGCGACCTTCGCGGCGGTTCTCGGCAAACTCTGCGACCGCCCGGAAGAGCCGAGAGCTCAGCTCGACGCAATCGCCCAGGCGCGCGAGGATGTCGAGGGCGGCGTGCTCGATCGCCACGGACTTATCCGGCGGGAGCCTGCGCCGCGCCACAGAGATCACCTGGGAGATCAAGCCCCCCGATCGGTTGCCCAGGTCCTTGAACAGGCGTGTCATCTCGATCTCGTTCACGGAGAAGCTCAGGCCATTAGTCGTTGCCGACTCGAGGTGGTGCGCCTCGTCGATGATCAGTTGACGATACTCGGGAATGACCCGGCTGCCGGTGGCGATGTCGGCCAGGAGCAGCGCGTGATTGACGATCACGAGGTGCGCGTTCTCAGCCTCTGCCCGGGCACGATAGTAAGGGCAAGCCCCCCCGGTATGAGCCCGGCACTGTTCCGGAGAGCAATCGTCGCTCTCGGCCGACAGGCGCGACCAGGCGGCCGCTTCGGCCGGGCCAAGCAGGTTGATGTCGCCCCGGTCGCCTGAGCCGCCGCCGGCCAACCAGACCAGCGTCTTGGCCAGCACGCGCATCTCCTCCGCCGTACGCGGCCCGAGATGTCGCATGGCGTCGATCCGCCTGGGGCAGACGTAGTTGGCGCGACCCTTGAGGACCGCCGCGCGCAGATCGGTGCCCAGGGCGCGCCGCAGGTCGGGGATGTCCTTCTTCATGAGCTGGTCTTGAAGGTTGATCGTGTTGGTCGAGATAACCACGCGCCGGCCATTTTGGATCGCCCAGGCGAAGGCTGGGACGAGGTAGGCCATCGACTTGCCGGTACCGGTTCCCGCTTCGACCAGCAGATGCTTTCCCTCGGAGAGGGCCTGACATACGGCGCGCAGCATGCTGATCTGCTGCGTGCGATGCTCGTAGTCGGGGAAGCGCCGGGCGAAAGGACCGCCGGGCTCGAGCACCGCCGCGACCTCGTCCGGGTCGAGCGGCGCCGCCTCCGGGATCGGTCGCAGCGGCTCGGCCGAATCGTCCGGAGGCTGAAACGGATAGACGAGTGCCTGTTGGAGCGGGGAGGGAAGCAAGCCCTCAGCCGCCAACTGGCGATGGGCTTCGTCGAAGATCCAGCCGGCGCCCCAGTCGATCTCAGCCCCTAAGCGTGTGATCTCCTCGATCACGGGCAAAGGGAGTTGAAGCACGAGGTCGAACAGCTTCTGGTAGACCTGGCGCGTGGTGTGTGCGTCGTCCAGGGCGCGGTGCGCCGCGGCGACCGGGATGCCCATATCTGCCGCAAGCCAGGCCAGGCCGTAGCGGGGCGAGGTCGGGAGGATGACGGAGGCAAGGTCCAGCGTGTCAAGGGCTTGGTTGAACTCAAGGACGCCGCGGCGCTTTAGGAACGACAAGTCGAAGGCGACGTTGTGTCCCAGGGCGGGCAGGTCACCGACGAAGTTGGCGAGCGTGCCGAGCACCTCGGCCAGGCGAGGGGCCTGCGCCACCATGCTGTCGTCGATGTGCGTGAGCTCGGAGACGAATTTGGGGATCGGGCGACCCGGATTGACCAGCGTGCTCCAGGTGTCCTCCACCCGCGGTCCGCGAAAACGGACGGCGCCGATTTCGATGATGGCGTCGCGTTCGGGGTCCAAACCGGTCGTTTCGAGGTCGAGGGCGACGAGCGTATGCATGAGTGAGGTGGGGGATTATAGCATCCGGCCCGCGGCAGCCATGCTATACTCGCCCGCATCTCCAACGGGGCGGAGAAGTCGGTCAACTAGTGCTTCCCCCGTTCGCAGATGCGGCATGTGGGACAACGAAACGTGATTTGCGGGGTTTTCATTGATGTAGTCCGGCCAAGGCGTGAGCCGGCGGCGGCATGAGCGAAGCCAACAGCGACGAACTCGCGCTCGTGCGCCGCGCGGCTACCGATCCGGACGCGTTCGGCGAGCTGTACGAGCGTCACGTTCGGCGCATCTACAACTACATCTACTATCGCACCGGTGACCATCACGATGCGGAGGACCTGACGGCGCGGGTGTTCCAGCGGGCCCTGCGCCACGTGGGCACCTTTCAGGACAAGGGTGTTCCGTTCACGGCATGGCTTTACCGAATCGCGCACAACCTGGTTGCCAACTGGCACCGCGATCGAAGCCGCCGTCCGGTATTACCCTTGGAAGACCATCTGGCGGCGAGCGCCATCAGCTCGCACCCGGAGACGCTGGCGCTGGCCGAGGAGGAGGGAGAACTCCTGCTCGAGGCGGTGCGCCGGCTCCCGGCCGAGCGCCAGCAACTTCTGATCCTGAAATTCGTCGAGCACCTGTCGAATGCCGAGATCGGGAACATTATGGGTCGATCTGAGGGCGCCATCAAGAGTCTGTATCATCGCACATTAGCGTCGTTGCGCGACGAACTGGTCCGCCCGGCCGGGGTTCCACCGGAGACGGAGGCAGTCGAAGACGACGAACTGCAGGACCGCTCGGAGGACGGCCGGGCTTAGGGCGGCGGCCGCCGCTGACGGAGCAGGGCCAGGGAGGATAGTGCATGCGAGCGCCGAACCGGGGTCAAGCCATCACCAGTCGCCAACTCGAGGAGTGGCTCGAGCAGGCACTCGTGCCGGTCGAACCCAGCCCTCGGTTCAGCCGGCACCTGCGCGCCCGATTGGTGGAAGTTCAGGGCCAAGGTCCGGTGAATTGGTGGATGGGCGTCGTCGGACTGGTGGCCGTCTTCCTGGTCATGGCCGCCTGGCTGGGAATGGCGCTGCGCGTCGCGTTCGCCATCCTGGGTTTGTTGGGGCTGATGAACCGCGTGCGGCCGGCGGCCGGCCGCAGGCACGCCACTCAACTGGTCCAGCAGGGCGGCCCGTAGGCTCCTCGCCTCGCCAAGTTTGAATCGCTGCGGCTGACCTTCAGGTCAGCCGCGAGTGTTTTCACGCACGAGAAGGGTTAGAAGCCCCAGGCGCCGCCTGATCCTTCTTCCATCATGCTCGGGTCCCACATCTCCATCCCCATTTCGAGGTTGACGGGCATGCCGGCGGCATCGGCCGCCTGTTTGCGAGTCATTTCCAACATGGCCGGCCCATAGGGGCAGAAGGGTGTGGTCAGGATGATCTTGAGGTCGACCTGGGATTCCTCCACCGACATCTGCCGGATCAATCCCAGCTCGATGAGGTTCAGCCCGATCTCGGGATCAACCACCTGGCGCAGCGCCTCGCGAACCTTCTCCGCCAACTGCGGGTGGGTCGAGTCGGCCTCCCAGACCAGCTTGGGGATCACCTGATCACTCATGGGTCGCGACCTCCTGAAGCCTGGCTTTCTCCATTTCGACCGCGAAGGTGCAATTCGTGTCGCCTTCCAGCAGGCATGTCACGCGCTCGACCGGCAGCGACAGGGCCGTAGCGATAAACGACTGATCGACGTTGCACACCTCGGGATGCTTGCGCCCGATCCTGAAGTAAGGGCAGCTCAACTCATGGATCAGGACCTGGTCGCCGTGGTTCTCGAGTTCTGCCTCGAACCCCTCCTCGGACAGCAACTCGACCATGCGCCTGAGCCGTGCATCAAGCGGCAATCCTTGGAGGGCGAGCGCATACTGCTCCGCCATCGTGCCGGCGACGCCTGAGAACAGCGCCCGCACTGACTCTTCCGGCATCGCGTCCTTGATCTCGTCCAGCAGGCGGTTGGTAAGACGAAGGTAGCGGCTGGGGAACAGGTCGAGCCCGTCTTCCGTCAACGAGAACAGCTGCCGGGGCCGGCCCACCCCGTGGCGCACATCCTCGGCGGTCACGAACTTTTCCGCCTGTAGGTTGGCCAGATGGTGCCGGACCGAGACCGGCGAAACGGCGGCGGCGTCAGCCAGCTCATTGACGCTGCACTTGCCGTGCGCCCGGAGCGTCCGCAAGATGATGTCCTTCGTCGAGGTGCTCATGCGCAGCGGAGTATATCGTCCCTTTGTCAACCTGTCAATATTTCTGATATTTATTATGTTTATAGCCTCAGCCGGCGTTAAACCCTATATTTCAGATATTTAAGACAAATATCTTGACACTCCCGGGTCCGGCATGTATAATTCCCCCCATAATCCCGATACCCTGAGCCGCGAGCCGCTTGCGGCCGGAGGCTGCTGTATGCCCAATTCTCTTGAGATCCGCGACCTGCACGTCGCGGTGGAAGGCAAACCGATCCTCAAAGGCGTCAACCTGACCGTCCGGCAGGGCGAGATTCACGCCCTGATGGGCCCTAACGGAACTGGAAAATCGACTCTGGCGAATACGCTCATGGGGCACCCGCTGTATCAAGTCACAGGCGGGCAGATCCTCTTCAAGGGCCGCGAGCTGATCGGGATGCCGGCCGATCAGCGTTCACGGCTGGGCCTGTTCCTGGCATTCCAGTACCCTGTGGCGATCCCGGGTGTCTCCGTCGCCAACTTCCTGAGGGCGGCGATCAACGCCCGCCGGCAGGCGGCCAATCCGGAGGACAAGGGCATTCCTGTCCCCGAGTTCCGCAAGCTGCTCAAAGTCAAGATGGACATGCTCAAGATGCCGCACGAGTTCGCCGGTCGGTATCTGAACGACGGGTTCTCAGGCGGTGAAAAGAAGCGCGCTGAGATCCTGCAAATGGCCACTCTAGAGCCAGACATCGCCGTCCTAGATGAGACCGACTCTGGGCTGGACATCGACGCTTTGCGGATCGTTGCTCAGGGGGTTAACGCGCTGGCCGGCCCTAACCTGGGCGCCCTGGTAATCACACACTACCAGCGCATTCTCAACTACATCAAGCCGACGTACGTCCATATCATGCTGGACGGCCGCATCGTGGAAACCGGCGGGGCCGAGCTGGCTGAGCACCTCGAAGAGCAGGGGTACGACTGGATCAGGGAGAAAACGGACGAGGTAGTTGCGGAGGGTTAAGCATGGCTACGCCATCGGATGTCAAGGCCCTTGAAGGCCTGGGCAGTTACCGGTACGGTTTTGCCGATCCAGATACGTCGGTATTTCACACCGGCAAGGGGTTGAGCCGCCAAGTGGTCGAGCAAATCTCGGCCATGAAAAGTGAGCCGGCGTGGATGTTGGAATTCCGCCTTAAGGCGCTCGACCATTTCATGGTCCGTCCCATGCCTACCTGGGGTCCCGACCTCTCCGCGCTCAATCTGGACGAGATTACGTTCTACGTTCGTCCGGCCGAAGCGATGGGGAAGTCGTGGGATGACGTCCCGGACACGATCAAATCGACTTTCGACAAGCTGGGCATCCCCGAGGCCGAGCAGAAGTTCCTGGCCGGGGTGGGCGCGCAGTACGAATCGGAAATGGTGTATCACAACATCCAGAAGCACCTCGAGGACCAGGGTGTGATCTTCCTCAGCATCGAGGAAGGCTTGCGGCAGCACCCGGACTTGTTCCGCCAGTACTTCGGGACGGTGATCCCGATCACCGACAACAAGTTCGCCGCGCTGAACAGCGCCGTGTGGTCTGGCGGCTCCTTCATCTATGTCCCCAAGGGCGTCAAGATCGACTTGCCGTTGCAGGCCTACTTCCGCCTCAACCAGGCTAACATCGGCCAGTTTGAGCGCACGTTGATCATCGCCGACGAGGGTTCCCAGGTTCACTACGTCGAGGGCTGCACCGCGCCGATCTACACTACCGACTCATTCCACAGCGGGGTGATCGAGATCATCGTCCACAAGGGCGCCCGCGTGCGCTACACGACGATCCAGAACTGGTCGGTCAACGTGTACAACCTGGTGACGCAGAGGGCGCTGGTGTACGAAGATGCCAAGATGGAGTGGGTCGACGCCAACCTGGGGAGCAAGCTGACAATGAAGTACCCGTCCTGCTACTTGCTTGGTAAGCGCGCCCACGGCGAGATCCTGTCTATGGCCTTCGCCGGCGCCGGGCAGCATCAGGACGCGGGCGGCAAGGTGATTCATGCCGCGCCGAATACCACCAGCAAGATCACTTCGAAGTCGATCAGCAAGGCGGGCGGTCGTGCCTCCTACCGGGGCCTGCTCAAGGTCCACAAGGGCGCCGAAGGGTCCCGCTCGAACGTCGTGTGCGACGCGCTGCTGCTCGACCCGCGCTCGCGATCCGATACCTACCCGTCGATCGAGATCGACGAGGACAACGTCACGGTCGGCCACGAAGCCTCGGTCAGCAAGATCGGCGAGGAGCAGCTCTTCTACTTGATGAGCCGCGGCCTGAGCGCCGGGGAGGCGACGACGATGGTCGTCTCGGGATTCATCGAGCCGCTGGTGAAGGAGCTGCCGATGGAGTACGCGGTGGAGATGAACCGGCTGATTCAGCTGCAAATGGAGGGCTCGATCGGATGAGCGCGCTTGCGGCCGGTCCGTCATTTGCCGCAGGGGAAGCCGAGTGAGCCCGCGCACGGTCGTCACCCGGGCACGGGAGGCGGCGCCGGCCGAGGTCGACTCGTTTCAGATCGACGAGCAGGCGATGAGGGCGCTCTCGGCTGCCCACCACGAGCCGGCCTGGCTATTGGAACGCCGCCTCCAAGCAATGCAGGCTTACCGCTCGACGCCGATGCCCGGCCCGAAGGATGAGGCCTGGCGTCGCACCGATCTACACGGCCTCCCCGGTGGCGCGGTCGCGCTGCAACCGGCGGACGATGTCCGGATCGACCGCGATCTGCTGCGGCCACTCGCCGGCGACGCGCACGGCGCGCTGCTGACGCTGAATCCCGGCCGGCCTTCTCAGCTGCAGGGCGGCGAGGAGCTGGCCCATGACGGTGTGATCTTCGCCGATTGGGCGACCGCTGTGCGAGACCACTCGACGGTGCTGGAGAAACACCTGGGCAAGATGATCACGCCCGCCGACGGCAAGTTTGCCGCACTGGCAACTGCCCTGGCTGCGGACGGCGCCATCGTGTTCGTGCCGGCAGGGGTCGCCGTCGAGCAGCCGCTGCACTCGATCCTTTGGGCGCCGGGGGCGCGGACGGCCTTCTTCAGCCGCGTCCTGGTCGTCCTCGAGCGCGGCGCCTCATTGACTTACGTTCACGAAGCCGCCTCGCCAACCGAGCCGGAAGGGCAGGCCATGCACGCCGGCCTCGTCGAGATCGTCGTCGGCGATGAGGCACGGCTGACCTTCGTCGAGCTGCAGAGCTGGGGGCAGCACGTGTGGAACATCACCCACGAGCGCGCCCGCGTCGACCGCGGTGGGAAGCTCGATTGGATCTTTGGGGCGGTCGGCAGCCACCTGACCAAGAACTTCACCGAGCTGACGTTGGCCGGGGAGGGGTCGGAGGGCCGCATGTCGGGCTTTTACTTCGCCGACGGTGTCCAGCACCTGGATCACGACACCCAGCAGAACCACCTGGCGCCGCATACGACCAGCGACCTTCTGTTCAAGGGCGCTCTGGTCGGCAAGAGCCGGTCGGTGTGGCAGGGGATGATCTACGTCGCACCGGGTGCCGAGAAGACCGACGGCTACCAGGCCAACCGCAATCTGATCCTCAGCAAGCAGGCGCGGGCGGATTCAATACCCGGCCTTGAGATCCTGGCCGACGACGTGCGCTGCACTCACGGCGCAACCGTCGGGCAGCTGGACGAGGAGCCGATCTTCTACCTGATGTCTCGCGGCCTGCCGCGTGCGATGGCAGAGCGGCTGGTCGTCAACGGGTTCTTCACCCCGATCATGGATCGCATTCCTTTTGAAGGCGTGCGGGAGCGATTCCAACACATGATTAACGAGAAGATGACGTGAGCGAGCACACTAATAGGACTCATAACG